>JAAOII010000154.1 GCA_015163845.1 Candidatus Portiera sp. | reverse complement strand
TATTATCTTATTAAATAAGAATTAGAATATATTCAAACAATTTATTATGCCTTCAATACAACTAAAAGAAGACGAGAACTTTGATTTTGCCTTACGCAAATTTAAGCGTATGTGCGATCGTGCCGGCATTATTGCCGAAGTGCGCAGACGCGAGCATTATGAAAAACCAACTTGGATTCGTAAAAGGAAGATGCGGACTGCAGTGCAGAATGCTCGCAGAATGCATCGCATGAATTCACCAAGAAATCGTGCCCGAGCTGTCAATCTGTCTTTCCCAACACTAGAGAATTACTAGACCCTGAATGTCCAACATTCGCGAGGATATCCGACAACAGGTCAACCAGTGTCTCAAACAGGGTGAGAAAGAACGTTTAGGAGTTCTGCGAATGATCAGTTCCGAGATCGGTAAATATGAGATAGATAAAAAAACATCCATCACTCAGGATAATTTTATCGCCCTACTTAACCGGTTACGAAAACAGCATCAAGCATCTATGGATCAATTCAAGGATGCGGGGCGCCAAGATCTCTATGATATAGAAGTTGCGGAGAAAGCCATAGTGGAGTCCTTGTTGCCAGAACAACTCAGTGACGAAGAACTAGATAAGCTTGTCAGTGAAGCAATTACAAAAACTGGAGCTCAATCAGCTCAAGAAATGGGTAAAGTCATGGGCTTGCTCAAAGAACAACTTTTTGGTAAAGCCGACTTAGGTCAAGTCAGCAAGCTCATAAGAGAAAAATTGTCCAGTTAGATCTGGGCTACCAGCTATATCAGACATATCAGCTATAGATACCAGACGAGCACCTACTGGTTATCTAAATCTAAATAAGAATAATAAGTATATAAGTTAGTGACACAGAATGGCTGATGCCCTTTCTATGTCTTGACCAGTAATCAACTCCCCTTGATTTGCATGACTGCTGCGACAACTCTTTCATCAAAGAAACAATAGCCGACTTAGGTCAAGTCAGCAAAATAAGAATAATAAGTATATAAGTTAGTGACACAGAATGGCTGATGCCCTTTCTATGTCTTGACCAGTAATCAACTCCCCTTGATTTATCTGTTGCGACAACTCTTTCATCAAAGAAACAATAGTGTGCATATCTGTTGGATGTTTGTCTATGATAATATCAATTTGCTCTTTGCCAAGAGTCAAGCCCAACCTATGTCCCTCCGTTTGAATAAAGTTATGCAATTCCATGTCCTGTAAGTGCTCAAGCTTGAAACTATAGAATGCACTAAATCGGGTTGCCAAGTCGTCCAAGGCAAAACTCATTTTTGATGGATGGCTATTAGAACTGCAAACAAAAGGTATGTCTCTCTCGTAACAATTAATTAGTAAATACAATAATTCTTCTTCCTTTTGTTTATCGCCTAGATAGATGTGAATGTCGTCAAATACTATTACAGAAAGTTGATTAGAGTCAAGTTTTAGATTATCCAACAATAAATTACCACCACTTAAATAATTAACCATAACCCCTTGCTCTTGCCAATAAGCACAATAAGCACGCATCAAGTGACTCTTGCCACTGCTGGCTGGCGACCAACAACACACAGAATAATCATAACCATATTCAAAGGGATGCATTTTCTTGAGCACACTACACAGAGTGCTATTGCCACCCACGATAAAGTTTTCAAAGGTCTGGCTATAGCCCAGATTAAGGTCTAAAAGAAGCTGGCGAGGATATTTGAAATCAATCATCTAGTGGATGTTCTATAAAAAGAGCACACCGAGAAATCGCAAACTTGCTACCGCTGCTTCATTTCTGACCTGACGGGATTTACAAATGAAATCACCCAATGTGCTTATACATTATACATTTAATATTAAAAGCGTTTCCCCTCATAAGCCCTGCTTTAATATTCAAATGCGTTTTTCTACATAAGCCCTGCTTGAAATATCACTGATCCAAAAAGGAATAGTAATAACTAGCTTGCGATTTGCTAATTGTTGATAGATATTATTACGCCATTTTTGTAGCGTCCTATCATTAGCACGTTTCTCATCCAAGCGAATTATATGCCAGCCGCCATCATAAGGGAAAGGTTTGGAAAACGAGCCCGGCTTAAGCTTGACAAGTTCTCTTTTAATTACTCGTGGTAATTGTTCTATAGCAAACCAATTGCCAAAAAACTCTTGTAAAGGCGAACTCTGATCAAAATATATGTTGGCTAAATCCTTAAACTCTGCTCCACTTTGAACTTCTTTATAAAGATCATTAATACCAACTCTGACCCTTTCCTGATCATAAACTATACTGCTCTGCAAGGATATGGAATGCATCTTGTATTCAACAAGAATATCCGCCTTGGGATATTTAACATCAATCACTTTAATTAAGTGCCAAAAACCGTCATTCTTGAAGTAACTAACCTCTCCCTTCTCCATTATTACTAGGCGACTATAAAATATGTCTGGTAAGGAAATTAAGGAGCGTCCACGAAAAACATTAACATTTATATCAGGCACGTTTAGTTTCAATAGATGCTTCTCCACTGCTCCTATAGAGTTCTTGGGTTCTAATTCTATGTATAGTTCCTGTAATTTATTAGGAGTCATATTTTTTTCGCTCACAACTAGGTGCACTAGGTTATAGCTTGCTGCCTTTAATTGAGCTGGAGTATTAGTGACCAGAGCATTATCTATTTCATTTTCATTGACCTTGATATAAGAACTAAGCTGCTGAAACTGCAGATTACGTAATCTTACAGAATCACTAATTTGTTCAAGCCAATCAGCATAGGTTAATCCTGCACGTCTTAATCTTCTAAGCTGTTGTGATTTAGTTAATTTTTGTCCACGTAGAATCTGATTTGCTCTTGCTCCAACTTCTGCATCACTTACGTAGACGCCCAATCGATCGGCTAAATCAAGTTGTATGCGTTGAGTAATAAGTTCGTCCAAGAGCTTATCAATAGGGAGCTTTGGAGCACCTCTTCCGCTAGGAAGCAATTTATATGCTGCATCTAATTCACTTTTCAATATGACATTTTTGTTCACCACTGCAACTATTTCATCGGCATGTGCCGAGTCGATATTCATAAAAGAATCAATCAACAAGGAACATCCCATTAGCACAAGGAACATTGAATATTTTGGGTATTTCATAAAACTATTATACATTTATACATTGCTATTACAAATAATTATTTTGAACTTGTGCATCATAACTAAGATTATCTGAACTCACTATATATGTCTTCTATTCTGCCACTATTAAGAGTTGCAAAGCCAGTATTGCTGTTAGAACCAATTGAACCCAGAGGAGTAAATGAGAATTGTAAGGTCACTCCAGAGTCCTGCCTATTACCATTTGATTTATTGAAAAAACCAGCTAAACCCTTAAAGCAACAATTCTCATAGCCAAAGCCAGCAACTGAGTTAGTTAGTTTATTAGTGCTGAGGTTATAACGCCAGCCACCAACCAGCGACCAGCGCGGCACAATATACCAGGCAAAATTATTTGCCAGTTGATGACCTTGCTCTTGGTAAAACTCCCGCTCTTGGTTACGGTAAATTATAGAAACACCAGATTTTTTGTTATTTGCGTGGCTAAAAGTTAAGCCGTAGGAATCCAGTTCATCAGAAGCACCAGCCACATCCAATCTAAAAAAGTTTCTCTGCCCAAAGTTAAAAGATAAATCCATAGCCCAAGGATTTGTTGTGTTTGTGAAATACTCAGATGGTGAGTTAATGGGCTTAATAGATTCGGAGACGATGGAACCAACTCTAAAAGCATACACCCCTTTACCTTGTAGATCAAGTAAGCGCGACTCTAGCCCTACACTGAAACGTTCTTCTCCAACATATCTATCCAGACCACGAAACCTTCTCTGGGTAAATAGATAGTCATAATCAATACGACCAGGAGTTGTATCGAAAAAACCTCTCTGTGCAAATCTAGCAAATAAATCAGTAGCACTAGCCGAAGCATCTTGGCGAGATGTTAAGCCATATATACGCGGTTCAAATGTTAAGTAACAGTCGCATAAAGCATTCTTTATTGGACGGGAAAAAACTAGTGAAGCATCAGTATCAAAATAATAATAATTACGGCTGATTGCACCATTATTCTTAATATTATGGCGGTTCAATAGTTCTTCATTAATTTGGTAATCTAGCAGTTGCCAATTTAATCTTGAGTGGATTTGCCCCCAGCGAAAAGGGGCCTGCCAACCAAGGGTAAGTTCATTGTGTAGTCGCGAGTTCTCTCCACTCAAGATCTCCACCTCGCCTAGGGTTCCATCGTTAGTAGTAGTAATAGTATTGTTATCCTGATCCAACTTAAATGAGCTATAGTCCACAGAGTTCTTTAGATATAGACCACTAGTTGCTGAGTTTGTATAAAGAGATAACCGAGCATAAGGAAGATTAATATAAGGAGCAATAAAATCTTCTTCGTTCAAAGCTATGAACTGATAATCACGCAGCCCAAAAATCCAATCCACCCATTTATTAGCATAACGGATATGAGCAGAACGTGGTAAAGCAAAGTCACCAGAGGAAGGAATGACAGATGGCAAATCCCTGAAATAATTTTTATCACTAATAGCTGCCCAATCAATTTCTCCACTCCAACCATTACTAACCACTGAAGAGAACTTGAAATATTGTGCCCCTCTGGCATCACCGAATACCGCATCTTTGTGAATATATCCTATGCCAAGTGACCCAGTCCCCGCCGCAGTTAACCATCTGAAATCTTGCTCCCATAGAAAACCTTGTTTTTGTAAGAACTGCGGATACAAGGTGGAGTCATAGTTGGCTGCAATATTTAAATAAACTGGTTGACTATATGTAAAACCATTGTGGCTATTGTAATTAAAATTAGGGGCTAAAAAACCTGACTGACGTTTTTCACCTAAGGGGAAAGGCACATAACCTAGGTATAATATTGGCCTATTGCCCACATTAAATTTGGCTCCACGTGCCAGGCCCTGCATTGTCGCAAGATTAAGGCGGATCTCCCTACCGCTAATATGCCAAGTATCTTCATAAGGATCGCAGAAGCTAACCTCGGCATCCTTGATGATAATAACTGAATCCTTGTAGGTTACTGATGAGCCAATGCCATGAATATTTGAGTCGGGCTGGCTAAAAACTCCTTGGGTTAACTCAATAGAATAATCCGAGTTTTGTTCGCTGCCTTTATCAGCAGAGTCGGTTTTTTGATAGGTTGCATCAAAGCCCCTAGCAATGATCTGGGGGGAGCTTAATTCCACAGATCCAGACAATCTTACTCTTTTCAGCTTTTCCTCATATAAGGCATTGTCGCTATTGATAGTTATATTGCCGACCAGCATTTGGACACCGCCGCTAAACTCAAGAAAGCCCTCACTCCTTTCGGCTTTGTCTGCTAAGATTCTAATCTTTCCAGTGATTGATTTATCAGTAGCTTCTTGCCAAATAAATGAACCGCGACATACTGGTCCCTGCATCTTAGAAGTTCCTGAAGCATCAAGGTTTTCAACCCACCCTGGTGCCTCTTCAGTGAAATCAGTCGCTTCAGCAACCAAAAATAAAGAAGGGTATGAAGAAGAGAATGAAGAAAAGGATGAAGCAAGACCAGAGAAGGCGATGCCAAAAATTAAAGTTCTAAAGAGAAAAACTAAAGAAGCTAGGAAATATGTAGACCCAGCCATTAAGCCGGATACCACATATTCGTAGCAATTACCGGCCCTATTCATAATCTACTCAGGAATAAGATTAGTAGACCGGTTTAGTCGGATCATAATTTTCTAATTCACCAATTTCATAGAAGCGAGCAACTACATCTTCGTTTAAGCCACCCACACGCACATAGAAGTTGGCATAATTTCTTATGTGCGAATACAAAGATGTGTAATAACTCCGCTCGGATTCATATAATCTTTCATAAGCCAATAGCAGGTCAGTAATATCGTCAGCCCCTGCCCTATAACGCAGTTCGGTTTGTTCAACAATAGAAGCACGAGCATCAAGAGCACTTTTAGATGCCTTAATCAATTCTTCGCCTTGTTTAATTTGTCGCACCAACGATGGCACTATTGTCACTAGTTCTATTCTAACCAAATTAAGGCGTCTCTCTGCCTCATCAAGTCGGGCCTTGGCAGTGCGAATACTAGCGAAGACCCTCCCGCCAGTATATATGGGAACATTAAATCTGACCCCAACCTCTGTTTGACTGGTCTGAACACTTCTAGAGTCAATAGTGGCACCTCTATCCACATAAGTTGCAAATAAATCAAAGGTTGGAACATGTCCGCGGTTGCTTATTTTCACATCCTCCACTGCCGCTTTAACCTCGGCCTTTCTCGCCAAAAAACCAAGGTTTTTTTCTAGGGCGACTCCAGTCCAATAATCAGTATTATAGCTTTCAAGTTCTTCCAATTCTAAGTCCCTGCGGATGGGAGGAAGATTCTTAATGTCCAGCTTAATGCTGGCACTCAAACCCTCATAAAATGACCGCAGAGTTATACGACTAAACTCATACTGTGATTGGCTCAATGCCAAGTTCGCTGCTATCTCAGCCACGTCCACCCTTGACCTGGTGCCTGATCTTGCCATAGTAGAGACAATTTTCAGTTGCTTACTTAACCTATCTCTCTGTGCCCCTATAGTGCGTAATTTATCCGCCTCAGTTAATATGTTCAGATATTGATCAAGCAGACGGGTAAACAAGCTATTTTGTGCCATACCATATTGATAGCCAAATTGTTCCACCCTTGCTTTGGTTGCACTAAAAGTGCGATATTTCACTGGATCATATAAGGTCTGGGTAAACTCAATCCTAGTGGAAGTGCCAGATGAATCTGGTTGTGCGGTATTCGCAGTACATCCAGTGCATGAGTTATCTATTTGCGAACTCTGAACATTAAGACGTAGCTGAGGTAGAATTGGTGCTATTCCTTCACCAGCTTGTCCTCTAAGTGCTTCAAACTGTGCCTTGGCTATTAATAGCTGATCATCGTTTTTTTGGGCTGCCACAACAAGTTCTTGTAGAGCATTTTTTGGGTCTGCCACAACAGATTCTTGCAGAATATTTTCTGCAGCCGCGACATTCAATGGTGCCATTAATGTTACTATTAATGCCAGTAGTGCTTTAAATATATGGTTTATTGTATTTCTGGTTAGTGTTTTCATCTTACTGGTTATATTTTATATGATATTAGTGGGAATTGGCGAGAATTGACGGGAATTGACTATAGAATTGCCAAGGCATGCAGTTATTGCTGTAGCTCAATTCAAAATATTGGATCGATATTGCCCAAATATTACCTAGATTTTGTCCAGAGTGTGTAAGTTATTTTAGTTTTAATTAAATCCTATTGAGCTATCTGTGCCAATTCGCCAGCATCTTCAATCCACTTGCGTCTATCTTCTGCTTGGCCTTTGCTAAACAGCATAGACATCTTGTGTTCTATAACACTTTCATCAGACATTTCCAATGCCACCAAACGTCGCGTAACTGGATCCATTGTGGTTTCTCTGAGTTGAATTGGATTCATTTCTCCAAGACCTTTGAACCTCTGAATGCTTATATTACCTGATTGCTTTGATAATTCTTTAACCTGTTTATCTTTCTCCTTCTCATCAAGAGCATAAAATACTTTCTTGCCTTGATCAATCCGATATAAAGGAGGCATGGCGATATGTATTTTCCTCTCTTGCACTAGGATTTTAAAGTGTTTGACAAACAACGCACATAGCAAAGATGATATGTGCATGCCATCAGAGTCGGCATCTGCAAGTATGCATATCTTGTCATAGCGGAGATTACTTAAATCATCATCTTCTGGCATAACCCCAATCGCCTTGATAATATTCTGCACTTCCTGCGACTCCATTATACGATTAAGTGAGAGCTCCCAAGTATTGAGTATCTTGCCACGCAAAGGCATGATCGCTTGAGTTTTCTTGTCGCGGGCTTGCTTGGCTGAACCACCAGCCGAGTCACCTTCCACTAAAAATAATTCGCATTCGTGCGGTTTGTTACTGAGACAATTAGACAACTTACTCGGTAAAATACCCAAGAACTTGTTCCTGTTTTTATCTGCTTGGCGGGCACGTTTCAATCTCTCGTTAGCATTGAATATCGCCAGTTTAGCTAGCTGCTCCCCTTGTTTTGGGTGTGAGTTGAGCCAGAGAATGAAAGCATCTTTCACTTTGGTGGCAACGAAAGATGTCTGCTGGTCCGATGATAACTTCTCTTTGGTCTGCCCCGCAAAATGAGGGTTCTCTATCTTCACCGATAAGAGATAGTTGCAGTTTTGCCATATATCATCCGAGTTTAGCCGCAGGTTCTTATCAATCAAGTTGCGTTGCTCACTGAACTCCTTGACTGCCTCATAGATGCCAGTGCGTAAATGATTGACATGGGTACCGCCCATAATCGTAGGAATAAGATTCACATAACTCTCGGTCAATGAATGAGTTGTTTGTGGCGTCCAGGCCAAGGCAACCAACAATTCACTGAACTGATGATTTGTCTCATATACCCAAGGTTCTTCTGGCATCAGTATCTGCTTTGCCAGCCCCTCCTTGACATATTGATATGCTCCCTTGTTAAAACGCCAAGTATCTTTCTTGAGTTTGCCGCCACGATTATCTATGAAAGTCGTTCTGAGTCCATTACACAGCACGGCCTTGGAACGCATAAGATGGCGGAGATGCGGGACTGAGAAGTCGCCACTATCAAAGTATTTCTTGTTGGGAATGAAGGTAATCCGTGTGCCTTTTTCTTTGTCTTCAGTATTATTCTCTTCTGTGAGTTCGCCAAGTTTCTTGCCATTAGCAAACTTCATTAAATATTTTTTAGAATCTTTCCAAATCTCCACTCTAAAGTTATCTGACAAGGCATTAGTCACGGAGACACCAACACCATGCAGACCTCCAGAGAACTTGTAGCTTTTAGAAGAGAACTTAGCCCCAGAATGTAGTCGCGTGAGAATCAACTCTACACCGCTTATATTATGCTGAGGGTGTATATCAACTGGCATGCCCCGCCCATCATCCGTGACAATCATCTCGCCGCCCGCATTCACCATAACTTCTATGTGTTTAGCATGTCCAGCCAATGCCTCATCCACACCATTATCAATAACTTCTTGAGCTATGTGATTGGGACTGGAGGTATCAGTATACATACCTGGTCGCGTGTAAACCGGCTCCAAACCACTAAGGACTTCAATGGAAGATGCATCATAGATATTTGTTCCTCCTTTATTAGTGGGATCAGTGGGCGGCTTTGCTACACTTGTTCGCTTGGACTTTAAGATATCAGATATTAAGCTATCAGATGTTTTATTAGTTGATGTATTTGTTGTGGGCTTGGGCTTGGTGGGCTTGGTGCCTTCTTGATCCAGCTCAAGTGAAGATTGTCTTGCTACCATGAGGTAATTTTACCTCATATTTTTATGCCAACAGTCATTATTTAGAAGAATTGGGTTATATCATTAGGTTATATTTAATTACAACTTATCTTGATTACTTTTTCAATAAAATCTGTTTAATTAGTGTTGAGAATATTCTATAATGATTATATGCACAGAAGCAACATAGCAAAGAGAGTATCATTTGATGATATACAGTTATTAAAGGCCGATGCTAATGCACTTCATAAATTCATCCATAATAACTCCGATGGCGGAACAATAATATATCTTTTAGAAAAATTGGGACGTCTAAAAAATGGAGAATCTAAAAATCCTCTCTTATCTTTATTATCTAAACCTAATGAAAAGATTAGGTTATTAACTATTAAGAATCTTTCAAAACTTTCTGATATATCTTTATTACCAACATTTGTCAAGTATGCATCTAATGATAGTAGTACCGAGGTTAGAAGGGAGGCAGTATCTGCACTTGGTAGATTAAATAATAGAAAGACGATACCATATCTGATTAAGTTATCAAGAGACGCTGACCCTAAAGTGGTAATGCAGGCAATGAGAGGATTATTACCATTTAATTCCACTAAAAAGGTATCAGAAGTATTAATCTCTCTTAAAGATCATCCAAATGAAATGATCAGGGAAATAATAATTAGTAAATATAGTAAATCTTCCAAGCTAGATACTAAAACATCAAAAACTCATGTGGTGAAAGTGGATCATGGATTTTTAAGAAATAAAGTGGTATTAGGAGACGCTGAAAAAGTCCTCAAGCATATACCTAATGAATCTATTGCTCTTACCTTTACTTCTCCTCCTTATTACAATGCTCGAGATTACTCAATATACCAAAGTTATGAAGAATATCTATCTTGCTTGAACAGAATATTTAAAGGGATTTATAAAGCTACAAAAGAAGGAAGGTTTTTTATATTAAACACCTCGCCGATTATAGTGCCTAGGATAAGCCGTTCTCACTCTAGTAAGAGATATCCAATACCCTATGATCTACATCCCCTTCTCATTAAAATGGGGTGGGAGTTTATAGATGATATTGTCTGGGTTAAGCCAGAAGTTTGTGTTAAGAATAGAAATGCTGGTTTTCTTCAGCATCGTAAGCCACTGGGCTATAAACCAAACGCTATAACAGAGATGTTAATGGTTTATCGTAAAAAAACTGATAAACTGATTGACTGGAATATGAAGCAATATGACAGTGCAACTGTTAAGAAAAGTAAAATATCTGGTAAATATGAAACATCCAATGTATGGAAGATATCTCCCAAGTTTAATAAGACCCATAGTGCAGTTTTTCCTGCTGAGCTATGTGATAGAGTTATTAGTTTTTATTCATATGTAGGTGATTTAGTATTTGATCCTTTCGGAGGTAGTGGCACTTTGGGTAAAGCTGCTTCTGCACTAGATAGAAATTTTTTTCTAACTGAAAAAGAACCCAATTATTTTGAATATATGAAGTCGGTATGGAACAAAGAAGGGGAATTATTTAATAAATCCTCTAATGTTGAATTTATGGATATTAATGAATTTAAGTTGCTAATCAAAAAGAAAAATAATGGAGCTGGATAAGAAGCTTATAAGTAAGGTTATAAGGTCTCTAATAGCAGGGGAGGACTCTCGCAGAGTTACTTTGGATATCATTAACTCTAAGTTTATGAAATTCATGTTAGATTTTTTTAAGGAAGTTGTTGACGCAAAAATGCAAAGTAAGGATATAAATGTTGATTGGTATAAAAAAGCATTATTGAATGAAAATTTATCTCCTGAAGATATCCTAATAAACGCTGGATTAAACAAAAAAACAATTTTCAATATCTACGGCTCAACTAACAAAGAAATGGTATTAGATGCCTCTGCTAAAAACCATGCAAAATTAAAACAAGATATACAAGATTTGGTTGATAAAGAAGCTGATCTTAATTTAAATCTTAGTATAAAGATGGGACAGGTAAGCGTAGAACTAAATATCACTGAAAGCTTAATGGTTATGAATACTATTGCAGTTAAGAGGGCTTCCATTCGTGGTGGTGCATGGAGTAAAGTTGGAAAGAATGTAGAAAAACCATTAATGATTTCACTATGCATGCTCCATAATGTTCCTAAAGAAAACTATGCTATAAATTTAAAAGGCACAAATATAGGCAATGACGATAAAGAGAACTTTTCTAGAGAAATAGATTTCTATCTATTATCTGGTAAAGAAGAATATAAGTGTGAAGTAAAACTAATGGGAAAAGGTAATCCAGAAAGTGCTGATGCGGTTATCGCAAGAGACAGTTCTTTGTTTGTTGCTGACAAACTATCTCCTCTTAATAAAAATCAACTTGACTCACGTAAAGTTCATTGGGTGGAATTACAGAGCGGACAAGCTGTTCAGCAATTTGAAGATGTATTAACTGAGCTTAATATACCCCATAAAAAACCCAAAAATATAGATCTAGAACTAGATAAAATATTAAATAAGATACTATCATAAGTAGCAAGATTGTCTTGCTACCATGAGGTAATTTTACCTCATATTTTTATAGCAGCAGTCATTATTTAGAAGAATTGGGTTATATTCAAAATCAAAATGCTTTATAATTCTTTTATGAATAATAAAACTTTTTTACGCCATGCTATCAGCTATATAGTCCTTAGTATTGGCATCACATTAATGAGCGGACAAGCGTTCGCTTATGAAGAACTAAAGCATGACTGGGTGGGTTCCGAGACCAAAGTTATAGGTCAAGGGCTGGCAGAATACACTAAAGTGTCTTATGCTCAGGGTAAACGCGTTGGAGAAAAAACCTTTGCTGCAGATAAAAAATTAGACAGTGAAGCCCGCTATAGCTACAATAATAAAAACCAAATTACCAAGCAAGAGAATCTTAATAAACGTGGTAAATTGCAGGGTTATGTTGTTTTCACCTATAATGCTGCGGGCCTCTTAGAAAAAGAAGAGGTCTTCAATAAAAGAGGTAAGTTGCAAGCGCAAGAGGTCTATGAACATGATAGTAAAGGTAAGCTGTTAGGTGCCTCTGTTTATGAAGGCAAAAAGAAAGTCGCCACCTTC
>JAAOII010000011.1 GCA_015163845.1 Candidatus Portiera sp. | reverse complement strand
CCACTCCTTTTTGTTTTAATTTATATCCTATCTTAATAGGTCCCCAACCCTTAGTTATAGCTTGGCGGATATAGGCGGCGGCAAATTTGCTATCTGACTGTAATTCCTCTTTTTCAAAGTAATCCAGCACCTTGGTAACTAGCTCTTCTATCTCATCTTGCGGAACCTTTTGCTTGATGAACAAGAATTTACACTTGGTTAGTAGCTTTTGTTTTAGCTCTTGACGGGAATGATCTCGCCGACCAAGCAAGCGAAAACTATAGGAAGTTAGAGAACTTTCTGCATTATCCGCTAAATTAGAATCCTTGCACAAGTTGCTAAATCCTACTTAGTATAGACCTCTTATTTATGCAAGTAACTGCTATTCTTTAGTTGTCGGAGCTGCTACAGATTCAACTAACGAATCAGTAGCTCCCGCATCAGCAACTTTAGCTTCATTAGCATCCTTAACTCCATCAGTGGCATCTGATTCAGTGGCATTTTCTTGAGGGGCATCTGCTTGCAGAAGGTCCGTTAGTTCGGTCTTGTTCATCAACTTATCACGTAAAGCATCCTCTATTTCGGCAGTTGCCTGCTTATTGTTACGAAGGAACTCACAGGCGTTATTTTTACCTTGACCTATTTTCTCTCCTTTGTAACTATACCAAGAACCGGCCTTGTTTATAAGATCATATTGGGCTCCAAGATCAACTAATTCGCCAAGGCGATTGATCCCTTTACCATAAATAATCTCAAACTCAGCTGAGCGAAATGGTGGGGCTAACTTATTTTTAACTACCTTGACTCTGGTGCTATTACCAGTCACTTCTTCGCCTTCCTTAATTGCACCTATGCGGCGAATATCAAGACGCACTGATGAATAAAATTTTAAAGCATTACCACCAGTTGTGGTCTCTGGATTGCCAAACATTACGCCAATCTTCATCCTAATTTGGTTAATGAATATCACCAAAGTATTGGAGCGTTTTATGTTACCAGTTATCTTGCGTAGTGCTTGACTCATAAGACGTGCCTGTAAGCCCATATGCGAGTCACCCATGTCTCCTTCAATTTCAGCACGTGGGGTTAAAGCAGCTACAGAGTCAATAACGATTAAGTCGGCACCGCCTGAACGAATTAGCATGTCACAAATTTCCAATGCCTGTTCCCCAGTATCTGGTTGCGATACTATGAGATCTTGAACATTAACTCCAAGCTTATGGGCATAGGACAAATCCAATGCATGTTCGGCATCAATAAATGCGGCAACCCCACCTTTCTTATGACACTCGGCAACTGCTTGCAGGGTCAAAGTGGTCTTACCTGATGACTCTGGTCCATAAATCTCTACTACTCTACCGCAAGGCAAACCGCCTATGCCGAGAGCAATATCCAGACCTAAAGATCCAGTAGATATGGTATCTATTTCCGAAATACTCCCTTTATCACCCAAACGCATGACAGAACCCTGTCCGAATTGTTTTTCAATTTGCGCCATTGCGGCTTCTAGTGCCTTTGTCTTTTCTTCTTTCATATTATGTTTACTCGTTTATGTATTTATGATTTACTTAATAAAATATACGTCGCCCCACTGCCACCTATGTTAGCCAAAGATCTGCAAAAACCTAAGACCATAGGATTATCCTTTAACCAAGCCATAACATAGGACTTGAGCTTGCCAGACCTATGGCCTGTCGCCTCATAACTCTTAGATGACCCAGTTGATCCCTTACCATGAATCACTATAACACACTCATAGCCATCTTGGTAAGCATTATTGATAATCTCTGCCAAGGCACGCCCTGCTTCTATGACTTGCATGCCATGCAGGTCTAATTCTATCTGTGGTTTAATTTTACCACTCGTCAATTTTGACATTATACTCGTCTGCAGACCTGGTCGTTTAAAAGAATCATCTTGATGAGGATCTTTTTGCAAGTCAACCTCTATTGAGGGATTGGCAACAAATAGTTTCTTGGGGCGTCTCTTATAAGAACTACCTAGCTCTTTGCTTTGCTGAGTATTATTAAATGGAAGATGATTATCTATTGCTTGGGCAAAGTATTCTCTCTCTTCCGCACTTATATACTTACTATCTGTGTATTCACTGTCTGTATCTTCAGTGAAGTCATTAGGATTTTGACTCATTAAATTTGACGGCTTGGTACTCATGTGGAGCATTTTACCATAATTATAATTCATAGGATATAACGACTTAAGTCCTTATCTTCAACCAAAGAATCCAATTGATCACCAACATATTTTTCATCTATTTCCAAGCGTTTATTTTTATGCTTCTGAGCAAGTTCATGAGCATTAAAAGAAATTTTCTCTAAAAGTTGCTCCATGGCGGTCTGTAAACGCCTCGCTCCAATATTCTCTGTCTTCTCGTTTACTTCCCAAGCAATATTAGCTATTTTCTTAATTGCCTTGTCAGTGAATTTAATCTTTAAACCTTCGGTTTCCAATAAAGAAATATATTGCTTGATTAAAGAGTAATCTGGTTCTTTGAGGATCCTTTCAAAATCTTTTGGCTGTAAAGATTGTAAAGAAACTCTGATGGGTAAACGTCCTTGTAACTCGGGAATTAAATCCGCTGGTTTGCTAAGATGAAATGCTCCCGAAGCAATAAAGAGAATGTGATCTGTTTTTATTGTGCCGATTCTTGTTTTTACTGAACAACCCTCTACTATGGGTAAAAGATCTCTTTGGACTCCCTCACGTGATATCCCGCCGCCTTTCATCCCTGAATCATAGGATTGAGCTATCTTATCAATCTCATCAAGGAATACGATGCCATTTTGTTCAACTAAATCAACGGCATGAGCATTAACCTCGTCTTCATTTATATATTCAGCACTTAAGTTTTCAAAGAGCAATTTGCGGGCGTTCTTGAGGAGAATCTTACGTTTAGAACTTGCTCTATTACCTAAACTCTTGAAAAAATCTTGGAGTTGCTCGGTTGCCTCTTCCATTTCTGGAGGACCCATTACTTGAGCGTTAAAACTAGGTCCCTTAATAACCAATTCTATCTCTCTATCTTCCAAAGACCCAGAACGCAATTTTTTGCGGAATGCCATTCTGCCGGGTGAGTCCATCCCATCATTCTCATCATTGCCAGTTGGGACCAATGCATCAAGCAAGTGTTCTTCTACTTGTTGCTCAATCTCTTCTCTTAGATCTTCGCGGGCCTTTTTATAAAGTATAGTCGTCGCTACCGTAGCTAAATCACGGATAATGGACTCTACATTTCTACCCACATAACCAACTTCTGTAAACTTGGTCGCTTCAACTTTAATGAATGGTGCTTCTACCAGATTTGCCAAACGCCTAGCTATTTCTGTTTTACCTACTCCAGTGGGGCCTATCATTAGAATATTTTTGGGGGATATTTCTTCACGCATATCAACTGGGAGTTGCATTCTTCTCCAGCGATTACGCAAAGCAACTGATACCGCTCTTTTGGCATCATCTTGCCCTACTATAAATTTATCAAGCTCTTTGACTATTTCGTTAGGATACATTTTTTGTCTAATAATTTAAGTTCAGAATAATTTTATTTGCTGGATAGTTCTTCCACAACAAACTTGTCATTAGTGTAGATACAGATGTCTGCTGTTATTGCCATTGCCTTTTCTACTAGCTCGCGTGGTGCAAGTTTTGTTTCGTTCAATAGCGCGCGGGCGGCGGCGGTGGCAAAACTTCCCCCTGAACCTATGCCTATAATATCATCTTGTGGTTCAATAACATCGCCCAAACCAGTAATTACCAATGAGTGTTCAATATCAGCAACGGTTAACAATGCCTCTAAACGTCTCAAGTATTTATCAGT
>JAAOII010000153.1 GCA_015163845.1 Candidatus Portiera sp. | reverse complement strand
TCGGTTATGCTGTGTTCTCTGGTCCAGAGGTCTATCTATTTATTTTTATCGGGGTAATCATCTTTCTCATCATACGACCGCAAGGTATTATGGGCAAGCCCTGGGGCTAACCAAGGAGTATTATTAAATATTATTAAATATTATTAAAGGAGTATTATTATGAATCAACTTAATCAACATTTACATAATCTAAAACTATCGCCACTGGCATCTGCCTCTCTAGCCATATTATTATGAATCAACTTAATCAACATTTACATAATCTAAAACTATCGCCACTGGCATCTGCCTCTCTAGCCATACTTCTAGTCATTTATATTCTCGTCTTGCCCATCTATGTGCAAAACGACAATTACTTTTTGACTGTTTTGATCAACTCAACTATGCTCAGTGTTGCCAGTTTAGGCGTATGGGTAACCTTCAGCATTGGCAGGATTAACATAAGCCAAGGTGCTTTTTGCATGATAGGTGGCTATGCAACCGCCATATTAATGAAGGATTATAATATGTCGTTTTGGATAGCGATTGTCCTTTCTGGCGTGTTTTCAGCTTTTGTTGGGGTCCTACTTGGCATACCACTGTTACGACTCAAAGGTGTATACTTTGCCATGATCACTTTAAGTTTGACTGAAACAATTCGCTTGGTCATGCTAAATGGCACGGCTGTTACCAAAGGAGCTACAGGCATCATAGAAATTCCTCGTCCGCAGGCAATAGAAATAGGGGGGTTCACTCTTCTACCTGATTTTGGCGGTAGTTTAGTATTCCTATACTATATAAGTGCGGTCATTTTAATCATCTCCGCTCTATGCACCTGGCGACTTTCATCCTGTCGCATAGGAGTAATATTCCGCTCCTTAAGGCAAAACGAAGAGTTAGCAACCAGTTTAGGCATTAATGTGGCTAACTATAGAGTCATGGCCTTCAGCTTTTGTTGTTTCCTCGGCGGCATTGCTGGCAGTATTTTTGCTGTATTTCAAGGGAGTATATTCCCCTCCAGCTACACAGTAAACGACTCGGTCTTTTACATGCTTTATTGTTTCTTAGGTGGTTTGGATTTTGTTTTTGGACCTATCATTGGTGCCTTTATCCTCACAATAGGATTTGAATATCTGCAGGCATTACAAGAGTATCAAACAGTGATTTATGGCATCCTAATGATCTCCTTGATGCTATTTTTACCAAATGGTGTCTTAACTCTTCCTGACATTTTCCGTGGCAAGAAGGGTGACAAAGTAGCTGAAGCAAAAAAATAACAGCTAGTTCAATGAGTAATAGCATGCACAATACGCATACTGAATATCTAAACCTTGCGGATTACCGATTGGGTACCAGAGTTTTGGATGCTTCCGATGACTTTTTTGCCGAAATGGAGAACCTAGTTAATCTTAGCGACCCAGTATTCATAGATGACAAATTTACCCAGAGAGGTAAATGGATGGACGGCTGGGAGACGCGTCGCCGTCGCAATGGCGGGCATGACTGGTGCATTCTTAAATTAGGGGTGAATGGCACCATCAATAAAATCAATGCGGATACAACACATTTTCAAGGCAATGCACCCAAGGAAATTTCTTTAGAGGTGGCAGCTACTGATACAATGCCAACTGAATCGGACTGGGAAGAAATATTACCCCGCAGTCAAGTTAAAGCACATTCGCATAACTTATTTGACATTAATAGCAGCAAAAATAGCAGCAAAAATGGCAACAAAAATGGCAACAAATCTTGGAAGTTTTTACGCTTACATATCTACCCTGATGGCGGGGTGGCACGTCTTAAGATCTATGGCGAGGGTCAACCCAACTGGAATAATTTTGCAGATGGCGAGCTAATTGATTTAGCAGCAGCAGAGAATGGAGGATGTTCTGTTGGATGCAGTGATATGTTCTTCAGCCCCAAAGATAACTTGATCATGCCAGGACGTGGAGTAAACATGGGAGATGGTTGGGAAACCAAGCGGCGCCGCGGACATGAAACCGATGGCGGCTATGATTGGAATATTGTCAAACTCGCCACCAAAGGATCAGTGAAAAAAGTCATCATAGACACCGCACATTTCAAAGGCAATTATCCAGATAAGTTCTCGTTGGAGGGCTGTCTATACGAAGGTAAAGAACGCATACCAGGCAATGGCAAAGGAGAAAATAATAGCAAGAACGACTGCAAGTGGCAAGAATTAATAACCACAACACCACTCACAGCCGACTCCCGTCATATTTTTGTCAAACAGATTGCGGACATTGAAAGCATTTTTTCCCATGTCCGCTTGAATATTTATCCCGATGGTGGAGTGAGCAGAATGAATGTTTACGGCGTGCCTCAGCTATAATATTTACCATTATAATACTTACCCTAACTAAATCTACTATATGAAGCCCATTTTAGACAACCAACGTGTAAAGTCAGCCATCACTAAGATGACTGATTCCAATAACGATTTCCATAAAATTTATTCTGGCGTCATTCGCGAACGTCAACCGCTACACACAGTATATGGAGGAGCTCATTTATTTAAAGCCAACATAGCCGTGCGACTGGGCGACTTAGCAAGAAAGAGTATGGATGACTATGCACCAAATCCTTGGATTCTAGCGCGGGCTTTAAAGTTGAAGGACTGGGAAAAATTGCCTGACAATCAAAAAGACGCAGATAATCTTTTCAACAGTTCTCTTGAGCAGGTTGAGAAGAATGAGCCGGCTTGGTTTGCCCAAACCGTATACAACAGAGTTGTGAATAAATTGAAACGTGAACCAGTTGAGGACTTCCGCATTGATTTTGAGGATGGCTTCGGTGTTAGATCAAAAAAAGAAGAAGACGACACGGCTAAGCAAGCAGCTCAAGAAACAGCCAAAGGGATGAAAGAAAAAGTTCTACCACCTTTCATCGGTATCCGCATAAAGGACTTTGATACTGCCCCACAAAGGTCTATACGCACCTTGGATATATTCCTCAAAGAATTACTGGACAAGTCGGGCGGCAAATTACCCAAGAACTTTGTCATTACCCAACCCAAGGTTTTCATAACTGAACATGTAGAGTGTTTAGTAGATGTGCTGGAAGAATTAGAAACCCAACATGGTCTAAAATCAGGCAGTTTAAAAATAGAAATTATGATTGAACTGACCCAAACAGTCATCAATCATAATGGCATAAGCCCTATGTGGGGTTTCATCGAAGCTGCGAAAGGACGTTGCCGCGGTGTGCATTTTGGCACTTATGATTACACTGCATCTTGCGATATCATCGCTCAAATGCAGACCATGGATAACCCAACTTGCGATTTTGTCAAGCATGTAATGCAGGTCTCATTAATGCGGACTAATGTAATGCTATCTGATGGTTCAACGAATATTATGCCAGTGCCAATTTATCCACAACCCGAAAATAGTGCACAGGTAGTAGCGAATTTACAATCAGTGCATGCTGCCTGGCAATTACAATTTAAGCATATATTCCATTCTTTAAGGACTGGATATTATCAGGGCTGGGATTTACATCCAGGACAGATTATTGTACGTTATGTCGCCTGCTATGCTTTTTTCTTACAAGCATTCAACAGCATGTCAGAAAGGATGCAGAACTTCATTTCTGTTAGTGCTCAGGCAACCTTAGTTGGTAATGTATTTGATGATGCAGCAACTGGACAAGGATTAATCAACTTTTTCCTCAAGGCCTATAATTGCGGTGCAATCACCGAACAGAATATAAAAGACATAGGAATCCGCTTAGAAGATTTAGAGAGTCATTTCTTCCCCAACATTGTGGCAAATTATAAGCGACCCTCAGCTAAATAATTATTTAACCCTGCAACATAAAGTTATGACTTCTTACTCACGCGATTTCATTGGATATGGAGAAAATCCTCCTCATCCCAAATGGAAAAATGATGCCAAGATCGCGCTACAGTTCGTCATAAATTATGAAGAAGGAGGAGAGAACTGCATTCTACACGGAGACAAGGCCTCAGAGAAATTTCTATCTGAACTGGTTGGCGTTGAAGAACGTGAAAGAGTTCGCCATGCTAATATAGAGTCCATCTATGAATATGGCAGTCGGGCTGGGTTTTGGCGTCTAATGCGTATGTTTAGTGATAGAAAAATTCCAGCTACTTGTTATGCTATTGCCATGGCAATGCAGAAAAACCCATCAGCAGTCAAAGCAATGATGGATGCGGACTGGGAAATTGCCTCACATGGCTACAGGTGGATTGAGTATCAATACATGAGCGAGGAAGTTGAACGCGACCATTTAGAAAAGGCAGTTCAAATCCACACAGAAGTTACCGGCAAACGTCCACTGGGCTGGTATACTGGCCGCAGTTCCCCCTATACGCGGGAAATGATTGCCGAATATGGAGGATTTCTTTACAATGCTGACAGTTATGCCGATGATCTCCCCTATTGGGAAAAATATGGCGACAACGACCCTTTATTGATAGTCCCCTATACCTTGGACACCAATGATATGAGATATGCTACCCCGCAAGGATTTAATAGTGGCACCCAGTTCTTTGACTATATCAAGGACGCTTTTGATTGTCTTTATGCGGAAGGAGAATCTAGCCCCAAGATGCTTTCCATTGGTTTACATTGTCGTTTAATTGGCAGACCAGCACGTGCCTTAGCCCTGGCGAAGTTTTTGGACTATGTCCTTAGCAAAGACAAAGTATGGCTTTGCCGCCGCATAGATATTGCCGAGCATTGGCATAAAGAGCATCCTTATGATGAGAATACAACCCCAGCGATGCAGCTAGCAAGCTAAGTAAACCCTACATAGAAACCCTACATAGAAGACACACAGAGAATACATTAAAATACATATAAAATACATATAAAATACAAGCAAATGAACAAACAAGCCACCCCCCCGCAATCTTTCTACCCACCTTCACGACGACTGATGGGACCAGGACCTACAGATATTAGCCCGCGCGTTTTAGCAGCAATGTCCCGTCCAACTTTAGGACATTTAGACCCCGACTTCATAGACATGACAGAGGACTTGAAACAAATGCTACAGCAAGCGTTCAAGACAGAAAATAGTTACACCATTCCTCTATCCAGCCCAGCATCTGCCGCCATGGAAGCAGCAATCATCAATATTTTAGAGCCCGGCGAAAAAATCATTGTGTGTCGCAATGGTGTGTTTGGCATGCGTATGAGTGACATCATAGAAAGGGCTGGCGGAGAAGTAGTTGCAGTGGATGATGAGTGGGGCAAGACCATAGATTTACAGAAGGTAGAAGATGCAATTAAGCAACACCCAGACGCCATTGCTCTGGCATTCGTCTATGCTGAGACCTCCACTGGAGTGAGATCCGATGCAGCCGCTTTGGCAAAGATGGCAAGAACTGCTGACATGTTGAGCATTGTAGATTGTGTAACTGCCCTAGGAGGCATTGATTTACGAGTGGATGAGTGGGGCTTGGACCTCGTATATTCTGGATCGCAAAAATGTTTAGCAGCACCTCCAGGTTTAGCACCCATGACTATCAACGAAAGAGCACTGAAAAAGATTGCGTCTCGCTCCACCAAAGTTCAAAGTTGGTTTTTAGATTTCAACTTACTTGGAGGATATTTCCAAGGAAGTGATGCGAATAAAGGTGGAAGCAAAAAACGTGCCTATCACCACACCGCACCAATTAACAGTTTATATGCACTGCACGAATCACTAGTTGTGCTGTTGGAGGAAGGGCTTGATGCATCTTTCAAACGTCATCAACTAATGCATTTAGCACTTGAGGCAGGGCTCAGTGCCATGGGAATAGAATTAACCGTAGATAAAGAATGGCGGTTGCCCCAACTCAATAGCGTCGGCCTTCCCGATTCAGTTGATGATGCAGCTGTGCGTAGTCATTTGCTCAAAGAACACTCCTTGGAGATTGGAGCAGGGCTAGGAGCATCAGCTGGCAAGATTTGGCGTATCGGCTTGATGGGCTATGGTGCCAGGCAAGAAAATGTATTTCATTGCTTAACCGCTTTGGAAGATGCTTTGGCGAATCAAGGATTTGTTTTGACTGCTGGGAAAGCACTCCCAGCCGCACGCAAAGTATTAACTAATAAATAATTATCAGTAAAGTGAGGCATTAACCGAATGGATAAAAGAAAAATCATCTTAGAAGTGGATGGACTAACCAAGAGATTTGGTGGTCTTGAAGCAATGAAGAAGGTGAGCTTCAATGTGAAAGAAGGAGAAATACTTTCTATCATAGGCCCCAACGGGGCAGGGAAGAGCACTTTGTTCAAACTGATCACCTCGTTTCTTAAACCGACCGAGGGTTCAGTCAAGTACCTGGGAGAATCTTTAGTGAAATATCCCCCACATAAAGTTGCACAAATGGGCGTCGTCAGGACTTTCCAAGAGACGACAATATTCCGCGAGATGTCTGTGTTGGAGAATGTTGTGGTGGGCCATCAGGTTCGCTCAACTGCCAATATATTTGGAGTATTTTGGAATTCACCCAAAGCACGAGCCGACTCTGCTAGATTCAAAGAAAGTGCTGAGCAGATTCTCAAGCATCTTGGCTTGAGTAATATCAAGGATGAGTTGGCAAAAAACTTACCCCATGGACACTTACGAGCATTGAGTATGGCTGTTGCCATGGCAGTGGGTCCCAAGATTCTATTGTTGGATGAACCCTTTGCTGGACTCAATTCAGATGAGACGGCAAAAGCAGTGGAAATGGTGCGGGCAGTCCGTGACCAAGGTGTCACTATAATGCTGGTAGAACATGATATGCGAGCAGTGATGAAAATCAGCGAACGTATCATAGTTATTAATTTTGGACAGAAGATTGCCGACGGAACTCCCAAGGAGATCCAGACCAACCCTGATGTCATAGACGCCTACTTAGGCAAAGAAGAAGAGGACTAATTATGTTTTTTGAAATTAAAAATATTGTTGTGGCTTATGACAGTGTCACTGCATTGAATGATGTCAGCATAAAAATGGAAGAGGGGCAAATCATTGCCTTGATTGGTGCCAATGGCGCTGGCAAAACAACTCTATTGCGTGCGGCTACTTCATTGGTGCCTGTCCAAAAAGGCAGCATCACCTTTAATGACGTAGACATCACAGACATGAAGAGTGAACTCATCGTGCGTGAAGGTATTACCATGGTACCAGAAGGTAGGCAAATTTACCCTTACATGTCAGTAAAAGATAATATGCTAATGGGTGCCTATCTACGTAATGACAAAGCTGGGATTCGTGATGACCTAGACCGCCTATATCAACTATTCCCACGGGTCAAAGAACGCATGAAACAGCAAGCAGGAACTTTGAGTGGTGGCGAACAGCAAATGGTAGCTATTTGTCGGGCATTGATGGCAAGACCAAAATTATTGTTTATGGATGAGCCCTCTTTAGGACTTGCCCCAATAGTAATTCGTGAAATTGCTAATGTCATACTTGAGATTAATAAGAGTGATAATTTAAGTATTGTTTTAGTGGAACAAAATTCACGCATGGCTTTACGTATCTCCAGCTATGCTTATGTCCTTGAGACAGGGAAAATGGCACTGGAAGGCGACTCCAAAAAGTTAGTCAAAGATCCACACATTGTCAAACTCTATTTGGGTGGATAGCTGTATATAACTCTAGGATTACTCCAGTGCGTATAAAAGTAATCAACCCGAATACAACCCTCTCCATGACGGAAAAAATTGGCGAGGCGGCCCGCACAGTTGTATCCAATACTACAGAAATCATTGCATTAAGCCCAGATGATGGAGTTGCCTCCATAGAAGGGCACTTGGACGAAGCAGTTGCTGCCATGGGAGTGCTAGATGTCATCCGCCAAGACAACAATGAAAGTGATGCTTATATCATTGCTTGCTTTGGCGATCCAGGTTTATTGGCTGCCCGCGAACTAACCGATCGCCCAGTCCTCGGCGTTGCGGAGGCAGCAATGCATGCAGCTACTTTCGTAGGCAGCGGCTTTTCCATCGTCACAACCCTAGCTCGCACCATTAATATTGCACGCCACTTGGTCTTGCTCTATGGAATGAATGAACATTGCCGTCGCATTCGTGCGTCGGAATTGGAAGTTCTAGCCCTAGAAGACCCAAAAAGTGATGCCTTTAAAATCATTTTAGAAGAATGCCAAAAAGCCGTCCAAGAAGATGAATGTAATGCCATAGTCCTTGGTTGTGCTGGCATGGCCGACCTAACCAAGAACCTCAGTGCTGAATTGAAAATACCAGTCATTGATGGTGTCGTAGCCGCTGTCGGATTTGCTGAGGCCTTGGTGCGCATGGGTTTGAAAACTGGAAAAATGCATGACCTAGCTTTCCCGCTGAAAAAATCCTATAGCGGGATATACGCACCCTTTAGCAGCAAATAATAAGATGGATAAGCGAAATATGCTGAATATACGTAGCTTTTATCTCATCTTGCAGCACGAAATAATAAGTGGAATAAGCGGGATAAGCAGAATCATCCAAGCCGCTCCAACTCAATTAGCTCGCTTCGTTGGCTTGCTAATAATCACAACTGTTTTAGCTGCCTGTGTCAGCGGCGGCGGCGGCGGTTCAACACCAACTGCCCCGGCAACTCCCAAAAACCTAAGTGCTACTTTAAGTCCAGTCGAAATAACTCTGGAATGGGATGCATCGTCTCGTGCAACTACCTATAATGTTAGTCGCAGTGGTGGTAATGGCGGCTTCCAGAATGTCAATGTCATGCTTCCGACCCACAGAGATATTACTCCTGTGGTAGATAATGACTATAACTATACAATCATTGCTTGTAATAAGATCGGTTGCTCAAATCCTATATCCTTGTCGGTTGATTATTCCATCCTAGAAGCCCCAACTGACTTAGTTGCCACTCGCTCTTCAGATAAAATTACCCTACAATGGAACAATGTCACTGGAGCTGATGGCTATAAGATCATACGCAGTAACGGAATTACTCAATCGGATGCAATGAGCACTACTAACAGCTACACAGATGATAGCGTTGTCACAGGAACAATCTATGTCTACACAGTTCTTGCCTGTAAAGGTGTGGTTTGCTCAGCCCCAACTTCCTTAAGGCCCTTGGTAGTTGATTATTCCGTTCCAGCCGCACCAGCCGTAGCTCCCACTCGCCCCTCAGGTACAGATAGTGTTGTTCTACAATGGGATGGTATTGATGAAGCAGATTACTACAAGATTAGCCGCAATAGAGTTGTCCTAAACTCTAGTATCACGCTCTTAACCTACACAGATGATGATGCTCCGCGAGGCAGAAGTTATACTTACCTAGTTCTAGCATGTAATCTTGTGGGTTGTTCTGATCCTACAGATAAAGAGGTGTCGGTTACTGATGCTACATCATCAATTTTCCCGCCTCAAGATCTAACCGCCACTCGCAGTCCAAATAATGTGAGATTAGAATGGACTGGTGTAACTGACATCACTCACTATAACATTAGCCGCAATGGTGTCCTCATAGCTGGCCCAGTGACTGTCCCCAGAACCAGCTACACAGATACTACTCCTATGATAGGAACAACTTATAACTATGAAGTTATAGCATGTAATCTTGATGGTTGTTCTTCTCCCGCAAGCATATCAGTTAAGTACCGGGTTCCAGCAGAGCCAACTGGCTTAATTGCCACACTTTCTTTAGGTATGGTATATCTACGATGGGATCCTATTTCCGCCACTGATATCACTCACTATAATATTAGCCGTAACGATGGAACTAATACTCTAATATTGGAATCCACCTTGTCTAGCTCTTTGGCAACTTATACAGATGATAATCCTGCGGCAGGTAATGACTATAACTACACCGTCAGAGCATGTAATATTGTTGGTTGCTCGGATGCCGCAAGCATATCAGTTAAGTATGATGTCCCAACAGTCCCAACAGTCCCAACAGTCCCAACAGTCCCAACAGTCCCGACTGACTTAAATGCCGCCATCTTGTCAGGTGCAGTAAATCTAAGATGGACTGGTGTAACTAACATCACTCACTATAACATCAGTCGCAATGGTGAGGACCTAGCTCGTATTATCACTATGACTGCCCCCACCACCGGCTACACAGATAGTGATATTGTGGTAGGTAATGACTATAACTACACCGTCAAAGCATGTAATATTTTGGGTTGTTCTTCTCCCGCAAGC
>JAAOII010000010.1 GCA_015163845.1 Candidatus Portiera sp. | reverse complement strand
TTTTCCAAGAAGTATTTACCTGAAAGTCCACGTTATTACAAAAGCAGGTCAAAGCAGGCCCAAGAAGCCCATGAGGCGATTCGCCCCAGTAGTGTTTCCATGTCAGTAGAGATGTTGCCAGCAAGTTCAAGTATTGGTTCTAGTGAAAGAAAACTCTATCACTTAATCTATACAAGATTTATTGCCAGTCAGATGACTGATGCAATCTTCCACAGGACAAAAATTATCGCCAAGGCGGGTGATTATGAATTGCAGGTATCTGGTCGTGTTTTAGAGTTTGACGGTTTCTCCAAAATGTCTCCCATCATCAACAAAGATGACGCAATATTACCAGCAGACCTTAAGCAAGGCGAAGAACTTATAGGCAAAGATTTCTTGCCCCAGCAGCACTTCACCAAGCCGTCAGCAAGATTCAATGAAGCATCATTGGTCAAGGAATTAGAAAAACTGTCAATAGGCCGTCCTTCTACTTATTCGCCAATTATTTCTACCATTCAAGAACGTGGCTATGTGCGGCTAATCAATAAGAAGTTTCATGCTGAGAAGATAGCTGAGATAGTCACGGATAGATTAGGTGACAGTTTCCCTAACCTATTGGCTTATGACTTCACCGCTTCAATGGAGGATACTTTGGATGCTATAGCAGATGACAAGGAAAACTGGACCAAAGTTTTAGATAGTTTCTATAAGGACTTTGTTAGTCAATTAGAAAAGGCAGATAGTGATAATGGGATGAAAAATAATGATGCAGTCCCAACAGAAATTAAATGTTCTAATTGCTCTAGGGAAATGGTTATTCGCAATAGTAGCACTGGTATATTCCTTGGGTGTTCTGGTTATGATGACAAGAAAGAGCCCTGCAAAAACACGATTAACTTATCATCTGTAACTGAAGAGGTATCTGAGTTGGAAGAGAAACCACCAGTTGATAAAAAGGAATGCAAAATATGTGGTTCTTTTATGAAAGATTATGTGGTGGATGCTGAACACCAAATTCACATTTGTGATGATAACCCTGACTGCCAAGGAAGCATTATAGAAGAAGGCGATTTTAGTTCTAAAGCCCCTAAAGCCGAAGAGATTGATTGCGACAAGTGTCAGGACCTTATGGAAATGAAGAGTGGTAGGTTTGGTAAATACTTCCTCTGCCGCAATACTGAGTGTGAGAATAAGCGGCGGGTTATGCCAAATGGCGAGATAGCCCCACCACGCATGATTCCTCTGGAGACAGAGATACCTTGCGCTAAATATCCTGAATCCAACTATATAATACGCGAAGGTGCTCTGGGACTTTTCTTAGCAGCGCCTGGATTCCCTAAACAAAGAGAAACCCGCTCGCCTTATGTTAAAGATTTAGTGCCCTATAAAGATCGACTTGACAAGAAGTTTCACTATTTGATGACAGCTCCCCAAGAGGATGATGAAGGTAGGTTATTCCAAGTAAGATATAGCCGTAAAAATCTAGAAAATTATGTCGGCACTTTTAATGATAAGAATAGGCCAGTCCAACAGGCATACTACAGAGCTAAAGTATGGCAACTGGAAGAACCCAAGCGGGCAGTAAAGAAAATTAAGAGCAAGACCAAGGTAATAAAAGCCAAAAGATCAAGAAGAAGTGTCTCAGCCCAAGCTATAAAAGCTACTAAGGTGAGTAAATAATATGATCAATGACGTTATTCGTCAATTACCCAAAGAACTTGCACTCCAAATTGCAGCTGGAGAAGTAGTAGAAAGACCCGCATCAATTGTCAAAGAGTTGGTGGAGAATAGCTTGGATGCAGGAGCTAAAAACATTGACATAAAAGTCCAAGGAGGCGGTATAAATCTCATAGAGGTTTTGGATGACGGACGGGGTATTCGCCGTGAAGAACTTAAGTTATCTTTGGCTACTCATAGCACTAGCAAAATATCCACAGCAGACGACTTAGCTGCCATAACCACTATGGGTTTTCGTGGTGAGGCACTGGCTAGTATTGCCGCAGTTGCTAAGCTAAGCATAAGTTCCAAGCACCGCCAAGAAGAAGATGCCTGGGCAATTGATGCCGCAGGAGGAAAGATAGGCGATTTAAGACCAGCTGCTCAAGCATCTGGGACAAGGGTTCAAGTCAAGGACATATTTTATAATTTGCCTGCCCGCCGTAAATTTCTCCGCACCCTTGCCACAGAGTTTCATAATATTGAACAAATATTTATCCGCTTGGCTTTAGGTAATCATCATATATCTTTTTCTTTAACTCGTGATGACAAGATAATCTACAAACTTATAGCAAGAAGTCCCGCCTCAAAGAGCGAAGGGGAAAGACAAGTAGAAGGACAAATAGAAGGGCGAGGAGAAATAGAAGGACAAGTAGAAGGAGAGGCAGATGCATATATTGATGTTAGGAGAATAGAAGAATTAATTAATGAAAAGGTCAGTGAAAATTTTGTAGAAGTTGATGATGATGCAATGGGCTATAGATTGCGAGGATGGACTGTATCTCCCACATATGCTTCATCAAGGAATGCGAATCAATTCTTATATGTCAATGGACGTTTTGTGCGTGACAAGATATTCTCTAATGCAGTCAAACGAGGATATAAAGAAAGATTGCATGGGCAAAGAACTCCTGCTTATGTATTTTATCTGGACTTACCACCCACTGAAGTTGATGTCAATGTCCACCCAGCAAAATATGAAGTCAGATTTCATAAAGGACAACAAATTCATTCTTTGGTGCGTAAGGCGATCAGCAAAGCGATTAGCAAAGGCGGTGACCCAAGCAAACTAAATCATGGCACCTATAAGATGAACCTTAGAACAACAGATGCAGCAGATAGATCAATCACTTCACAAGATCATCTTAGTTCCAGTTATTCTGCAAAGGGGGAATTATCAAAGGGGGAGTTATCTAAGGGGGAATTATCTAATAGGGGGGCATCTAGCCTACTAGATAATAATACCAAGTCCAATTTATCTCCGGAAGACCACACGTCTAGTTCTTATTCGCAATCTAATTTGCACCCTGACCCCATAAAAGATTTCAATAAAGTGCGCGAGGCCTTGTCCTCATTTCAAGAAACTGATAAGATCCCTACCAAGTCATCTGGTCAGGCAAGTTTATCAACTATGGCTGAGTTTATGCCGGCCTTGGGTTATGCTGTTGCACAGCTACATGGCATATACATTATCTC
>JAAOII010000152.1 GCA_015163845.1 Candidatus Portiera sp. | reverse complement strand
TAGTTGGTCCGTGACTTGTAAAGACCACTCACCGTCAGCACTCTCGCCCAGATGGATGGCGGAACCAAAACGGAAGTTATTCAACAAGTCCCCACAGCCAAATGGACATATCCTGCTATGAGCCAAATCACTTGTCTTGCCACTTGGGGATATTAGAGAAATGTCTAAGTCACCAGTATAGGTATGATCTATTGACACCCCTATCTCAACATACTCAATAAAGTTAATATCACTGCCACTAACACTAATAGTAGATGTTACAGATCCACCTCCTGCATCTGGGATAAATGGATAAAAAATATCTTCCCCTAAATTCAAATAATAGTTTGTTTCCAACAAAGGTGAATCTATGGGTTGCCAACTCCTAGCCACCTCAACAGCACGAGTAGGGTTGACAATGCCAAAACCATAGTCATGATGAAATGTGTAGTTTGTTTCACCTGCGTTAGCATTGTTAGTAGCATCAGCAATATTAGTAGCATTAGTAGTATTAGTAGCATCAGCGACATTAGCAGCATTGTTATAGATTTTTGCCCCAGTTATAATACCATCTATGGCAGGCATATCTGACGTCTGAGCTAGAATGAGTTTGACATCACGCCAAGTTAGATTAGCATTTACTTGACGCATCAAAGCCACAACACCTGATATAAATGGTGCGGAGGCGGAAGTTCCGTCAAAACTATTTGTATAGGAAATATTAGAATAATTCAAATCATGAAAACCTTTATTATAACCACTAGGTCCAGTTAAGTCGGTTGTGGTAACTCCTGAAATACGAGAAGCCGACGGGGCACATAGCCAAAGATTAGCCCCTAGATCGCTATAATCTGTGACTATTCGGTCCTCCCCAACCGCACAAACAGCCATTACTCCATAAAAACTAGCATATCCACCATAATTAGCATTATTGTCTATTTCCCTGTCATTGCCTGCCGCAAAAATATATGAAATTCCTTTGCCATTAGAACCACTATTTAGACCTGTCTCTATGGCTCTTTCCCACAAAAACGGGGCGGAGGAGAATCTCGCTTTATTAGCAGGTCCCCAGCTATTGCTAGATATGTCAGTAACTTCGTGATGGCGGGTCATGGCATCTATCACATTTACATTTGAGTTATTTACTAAGTAATTATAGCCATATATGGACGCTCGCCCAGCCACACCAGTTACACCAATACCATTATTACTACGGGCTGCAATAATGCCAGCAACGGCTGTCCCATGGCTTTCTCCATATTCTGGAGTGGGATCGTCACGAAATGGTGCTCTCGATAAGTAGTTATGGGACTTTCCTGAGAGAACATTTTCTGTTAAGTCCTCATGTCTTATCTCCAGTCCCTCATCAACAACTGCTATGTTTACTCCTTCTCCTGTGGCACCTGTTCTGTGCAAATTGCGTATGCCATAATCATCTATAGTCCATTCATTGAAGGTATCAATGCCACAATAGCCACTTGTTTTGGTTTCGTCAAGTTCAGCATGTATGTTATAACCCCCCGCCTGAACGGAATACACTTGGATACGATAGTCGTTTGGTTCTAATACCAAGCAAAGACGAAAATGTTTAGAACTCCGCCCAGCATTGTTATTATAAGCAAAAGAGAATCTATCTCTTGGTCTAAATATAGCACCTATAGTATCTATTTCACTGCCATCATCAGCATTACTTGTATATACACGTAATGCCCCTGTCCGGTTCAATGAGATAATCCAGACACCAATATCATTTGCACTACTAATATGTCCAGGAGCAACCTCACCAATAGCAAGTGGGGTGGGGGAGAATCGTTGCACTGAAGAGCCACCTCCCCCACCGCCACAGGCAATCAGACCTGTCACTAATAATGTGATACTTAATCTTTGGGTTAGTTTAATCATCATCTCAACCTGAGGGAGTTTGGTTAGGGCTATAGAAGTCATTACTTTGTTACAACTTCTCGCCACCAGTTTGGCGAAACATATTCCACCTCAGGATATTGGGCAAGTGAATTAGAGAGTTGGAGGGACTCCATCCCAGCTGAGGTTTGGACTTTGTATAAGTTATCAATCGCCTCAACTCGGGATATGCGGTTTTGGCTGATACCTCTATCCTGCCAAAATCTGAGTAGGTCCTGTTGGCTAATATGTTTATGGAAGATAATGAGGACGCCGCCAGGCAAGGCACGCAGGCCGCCAGAACTATCGCGAAACACTGGTGATGAATTAGCAGTGCTGGATCTAGCTGATGATTCTTGTGCTCTTTGTGTTTCTTGGAACTCATTAGAGTTCGGCTTGGATAACTTAGATGTTACCTTTGTATCAGCATCATAACTGCTACCGCTTCTATAACTCCCATGGCTTCCATATTCCCTATCATTAGGAAATATTGGCGGTGATCTCTGCCCATCTGGGACTTGCTGCGGATTATTAGAATCGGCTTTATCTGCATAATCTAGGATTTTTATGCCGCTACTGGTAAACTCGGCTTGCATAGATGGCAATTCTTCTAGCTTGTAAGTGCGTTTGCCATCACTCCATGTATAAGATGCAGCCTGCAACTCCATACTAGCAAATAACAATAGAATTAAAAATAATAAGGTTTGGAGGTGTCTAGATATGTGCATATTTATAGACAGATGAGTAGAACATACCCACATTGAACTACCCAATAATAGATTAGTAAACATACATCTATTATAGCATAAATGGGAAGATCTAGATAGATATGTATAGGTCCATAACATATTGGAATTTTTTTGTTTTTTAATTCGACGCATAGGATTATTATACAACATTCCCAGCAATTAGCCAATATTTAATATTTAATATTTATTAATTGCACTTTGTAATCTAGGGCAAAAGAATCGCGATCATTACCAAAATCAAAAGCTATGGCAAGATTGGCTGAACTCTCAACTGAATCAGGAGCACGAGCATCCAATGTGGCAGTGCTGGTACTACGTAAAAAATTTGGAGTGATTAGAATTTTGAACTTGCCAGCATGAGCCGGTATAGGCAAGCTAATCACTAATAAGCAGATCATTAGTAATGATAGATGCCATTTGACGATTTTTTGCGGTTTCAAAATTCTCATAAGGTTATTAAGTATATATTATAGAGAGACGACTTCATAGTTATGCTAAATGCTTATATAAGAGCATAAAAAAAGGGCTCGTATGTCTTCACAGACGAGCCCTTTTATGAATAAACTTAGGTATAAATACTTAGCTTATCAAATATATGGGGGTGTTAGAAACCAAAGTCCAAACGCACGCCATATCTGCTATTAGCTATCTTATCTTCTCTGGTAGTACCAGCAGCATCAATAACAACAGTGTCTGTTCCTGATTCAGAAGCATAAGCCAAAGATACTTTCAAAGGATCTTGGTTAGTTGCCCAGATAATTTCAAAACCAGAACGAACTGATTTACTTGTCGGGGTAACCGCATCTTTTGCTACAACTTCTTCTGTAACATGGCCTAGATCGTCTATTTCTTCATCAGCTGCCTCAACTGCAGCTACAAAAAAAGCTCCATCTTTTTCTTTATCTTCGTCAGAAGAAGAACCAAAAGCTACAACCAAGTCAGAAGCACCAAGGCCTATAGAAACACCAAGGTTAGAACCACTTCTAGATTGATCTCTTACAGCTACTCCATCCACATCATCAACTGTATTACTAAGAGAGCCAAAGTTTAAGAAAGGAGTGACACTACCTAAAGGGAAAGCCAACTGCAATTCTGTGAAAGAAGAAGTAATTGCAAGATCTCTACCTTTTGTTTGTGCAGAGACAGAGCCAGAACCAAGGTTCAAAGCAATATCAACTGGACCAGCTGAATAACCAAGTAGGAGGCCAGTGCTTGATACAACATCTGACTTATCGCCAGTAGAACTAATACCAGGAAGGTTTCCTTCTTCACCAGCAGATGCTCCATTATCTCTTTGTAGGAACAAAGCTACATGAGCTCCAGAACCTGTCCAGCCAAGAGCATGAGCAGATCTGCGATTACCTAAAGTACCAGCATCAGCATAGTCAATAGTATAAGATAAGAAGTCAGTAGCATAACCTTTCTGATTACCAAACCATTCTTCACGACCGATCTTATAATAAACGCCTATGTCAGTATGACTAAGTTTAGCGAACTGATCTCTTTCAGTTACATCACCGCCAAAGCCATCAGCGGTTTCCCACTCAGCTTTGATTTCGCCTTTGTAGCCACCGAGTTCGGAAGAACCCGCAACATTTATACGTATGACACCATCACTAGCAAAGCGGATAAAACCACTAGCAGCACCATTATCACTTTCACCGGCATGGTTCCACTGTAAGTAGGTATCACCACCAGTTGATGATTCTTCTTCATCACCACCAAATCCAGTAGATAGTGTAGTGACTGCATCAGCATCACCTTTCTTCTCAGATGTTGATAAAGCTTCCACGCGGACATTACCGCTGAAAGAAGTTGAATACTCGGCTGCAGAAACAGGAACAGTGGCTAGAAGCCCTGCACCAGTTATACCAGCAGCGAGTAACATTAAAGTTTTTTTAAATTTCATAGGGAATTACTCCTTATTTTGTTATAACAAATTAATGCCAGCAATAAATCAATATGAATCATCACTGACCGCATATACACATCTGTCAGACAAATACGCACATACTACATATCTTAAACACTGCAACTTATAACTTTGGGAAAAACCCGCAGACCTAAGTCGCCGTGTTGTACACATGTCTCAATAGCAATGGGCTTGCATAATGATAGAGCTAATTAGTCCTATCCCTATGCAACATGCCTAATGCAACAAAGCCATGCTGAACTCTTTTATTATACATAATTTTAGAGGAAAGCCAATCACAAATACAATAGACGCTATTATTATCACCTGTTGCCTTGGTAATAGTCAACTTTTTTTGCCTGATTTGCAC
>JAAOII010000151.1 GCA_015163845.1 Candidatus Portiera sp. | reverse complement strand
TTCACGAACTCCTTCGTCCAGATGCTGTAATACCTGCCCAGTGTTCTCCTCGGCTATGAGCCCCCAGAGGACTTGTCTCTCACGCGGAGGTGATGATTCTATGAGGCGGGCAACATCAACTGGCTTGACTTCCTCATTGAGTATTTTACCAAGTTGGTGGAAAGAGCCGCTGGCTAGGATGTCTTCAATGCGTTGTTCAAGCATAGTAAGTGGCTCTTAGGGTTGGATCAGGTGTTAATCCCTTTTGCTATTTTCTTAATCGCAGTTATGGTGTTAAGGCGCAGCGCCTTATCTTGCGACTCCACGCTAATGCGTAAAATGGGTTCGGTGCCAGATGGGCGGACAAGCAATCTCCCTTTGGAACCAATCTTCTTTTCAAGTTCAGCTATCTTTTTCTTAAGCTCTGGGGCTTGCATAAGGTCCTTGGGTCTAGTGCAAGTTATTTTGTCATGGGTGGATGGAACCAGAGCTGCTTCCTTTACCAAGGGTTCAAAATCACAACCAAAGTGGTTCAAGGCAGCCAGCACTTGCAAGGCAATAATTATGCCATCGCCAGTGGTAGTGTAATCGTGGCATACCATGTGGCCAGAAGATTCACCGCCTAGATTACTAGTGCCTTTAGTTAGTTCATCTATGATGTGGCGATCGCCAACAGGAACTCTTTTGAGCTTGACGCCAAGGCCTTGTAATGATAGTTCCAATCCGTAATTAGTGGCAACAGTGCCAATAACTTTGTTGCCTTTTAGGGTGCCGAGTTCTTTCATATACTTGGTTAGTATATAAAGTAATACGTCGCCATCAACAATTTCACCATGATGATCACACATTATCACTCTGTCGCCGTCTCCATCAAAAGCAATACCAATGTCTGCCTTGCGTTTGATGGTCTCCCTACTAATACATTCAGGATAAGTACTTCCGCAATTTTGGTTTATGTTGATGCCATCTGGTTTATCATTGATGACTTCCACATCTGCCCCTAATTCACCAAATACTCTGTCAGCCACACTATAGGTGGCACCATGGGAACAATCTATGAGTAATTTCTTGCCGGTTATGTCGCTACTGTAACGCAGGGCACTTTTGCAGAACTCAATGTAACGACCACGGGCATCCACAACACGGGCGGCACGTCCTAAATCTACTGCCTTGACAGTATCCATATCTGCTTTGTCTATGTATTCTTCTATTTGCCGCTCTAGGTCATCGTCTAACTTAGTGCCTTGACTAGAAAAGAACTTGACGCCATTGTCTTTATAACCATTGTGTGAGGCACTGATAACTACCCCGACATCAGCCCTGAAAGTTCTAGTGAGATAAGCAATGGCTGGTGTTGGCATAGGGCCTACAAGCATGGTATCTGCACCTGCTGCTGCAAAACCCGCCTGCATAGCGGATTCAAACATATAGCCAGATATGCGAGTGTCTTTGCCTATGATAACGCGGGCATGGGCTTCTTCATTGCGGAAAACTTGGCCGAGTGCCCAAGCAATTTTAGTAAAAAACGGCGGGGTTATCACTCCCTTGCCTACTGTGCCTCTTATACCGTCCGTACCAAAATATTTCATAATACTCTTATTATATTATGAAATCTAGTTTATGCGGGTCGTCTACTCCCCTAATAAGTTTATTCAGCTTTAGCTTGTTTAGGTGTTAAGTGGTGGGTTTGTCGCTTTATCAACGGATGTGTTAACAATGGGTGTATAATAAACAATATAAACTAACAAGGAGAATATCATTATGCTAATATTTATATGGTTTGAAATCGCATTAGTATCAATCATCGGGGCTTTGTGTCTTGGCAATTATATTCTAGTCGCTCGTAAAGACGAGTTGATGGGAGAAGTAAGAGGCCTAGGTCTAGTTAGGGGTTCGGTGCGTTCTATTCTAGCTTTATTTATTGTAGGATCATACATTAATTTTGCAATATATGGCTACCCCTTAATATCAGAACTTATGGAAGTTAATGCATCTAGCAACAATGCAGCTTTTCGCTCAGTTGAAGGTGTCTATGGTAATATTCTTTCTGCTTTGACAGGTATTACTGGTTCTGTCATTGGGTTTTATTTTGGAGGGCGACTAGCAACACCCTCGCCCGCAAAAGACGATACCCCTAAAACATCCAAACCCAAAACATCTAAGTAAGCTACTAGCTACTTTCTTGAAGGGCTATTCCTCT
>JAAOII010000150.1 GCA_015163845.1 Candidatus Portiera sp. | reverse complement strand
GAATGGTTATAGCATAACTGAGACAAGTATAAACTCTACAGGCGATACTAAATATGGCGTAGGTTTCTTTGGTGCAATATCTGATTCAGCAAGAATAAGAAATGTTCATTTACATCAGGTCTCTATAGAATCAAATAATACTGAGACATGGTTTGTTGGAGGTTTGGTCGGTGTTGCCAACAAAGGAATAATTAAAAATAGCCATGTCATTGGCGGTGACATTTCAGGCAGTTATTTCGTTGGAGGTCTGGTTGGCTCTGCTGTCAATGACTCTTTGATAGAGAATTCCTATGTAGTTGCGGACAAAGTCCAAGCATCACGAAGTGGAATTGGTGGCTTGGTTGGTAATCTTCAGGACAGCTTAATAACTAGCTCTTATGCACGCACTAATTTGGTTGAGTCGCAATATTCTACTGGTGGGCAAGTTGGTGGTTTGGTCGGTCAAATGACTAATAGTGACCTATTAAAATCTTATGCTGATAACTTAATAGTTACAGCTTTAGGAAGTAACATTGGGGGTTTAGTTGGGTACTTGGCTAGTTCTCGCATAGATTCATCTTATGCAATATCCCACTTAGATATCGCCGGTCATCTTAATATTGGTGGCTTGGTTGGTAGAGCTAAAGATGCATCAAAAGTTTATGCATCTTACGCTAGGAGTAACTCGGTTGCTCCAAGGTTTAGTGCAAAAAGAGGAGTAGCTGGGTTTGTAGGGTATTTGGGTAGATCCCCCACAATAGCAAATTCATATTCTTTTAATCGTAATAGGATCCTTAAAAATGGGTTTGGGGGTTTTATTAGTAATCATCGAGAAAGCCCAGATGCAATAAAAGTTCACAATTCCTATTCAGTAGCTCCTAGCCCACTAATTTCTATTCCAAGGTTTGGTCTCATTAAGACAAGTGATTCCTACTGGGACAAGAGTATTGCCACAATAGAGGGGAATTCACTGGATACAACTGCTCGCACAACTTCCGAGCTGAAGTCGCCAACGAGCTTTGGTGGGGACTTTGCAAATTGGGGCAAGGGCTGGTGTGATCCCACTACGGGACGATTTACAGCGGAGCAATCTGTAGCAATAGAAGGCGGTTATGGCAACAACACTGCTTGGGATTTGGGTAGTTCCACCCAGTATCCAGCACTAACTTGTTTGCTGGATTTAACTCCAGAGCAGCAGTTTGAACTCAATGAGAGATTTCTTGATTAACTTGTATATCCCCCCAAAGTTATGAAAGATGATAAAAGGTTATAAAAAGATGAAAGGCGATAAAAGATGATAAAAGACGAATGAAGTAAAGAGAGTAGTGCCAAGAAAAAAAATAATGCAGAAAAATAACGAATCAAAATAAGCAAATACCATCTAGAGTTATCTAGGTGGCGGAGCAATAGGGGCAAGTTATTTAACAAAAATTGAATTATCCAGTAATATATGGGTTGACGTTTGGAGGCGACTTTAATATAATGCTGGTATGGATCGGGGGACCATAAATCCCCCCATTCAAAATTAGCTATAGTATATTGCGGTTGAGGAATCGCGATAAAAATCTCGACAAGAGGAATAAAAATAAGGGATAAAAATGAGGGATAAAAAAATGGAGAAAATAAGCAACAAGTTGTGTGCTTTTACGTCAGATGTATTGCGTCATAATGGTAACACTGAAACTAGTGCACAAATTAATCTAGGAGCTGTTTTCAAAAACACCATCAGTTCTATTGTGGCAATAATGCTACTAATATCTTTGGCAGCATGTGGTGGTACTAAAAACAGTTCATCTACAAACAGTTCATCTACAAATAGTTCATCTACAAACAGTTCATCTACTACACCACAAACTAGTAGAGGAGCAGTTATTAATGCATCTACCGCATATCAAGTATCTAACTTATATGCAATTCCGGGGAATCAATCGGTCTCTCTGTATTGGGATAACCCAAATGCTTTAATAGAGGCGTTTAATATTTCTGTCTATGATGCAGGCGACTCACTAGTAGAGGAAGCTAGTAATTCTAATGTAACTTTAGCTGATGGTGTTGAAATAGGATTTGGAGCCAAGGGCGTTAACTATAACATCACTGAAGGTCTTATGAATAATGCTACTTATAGCTTTGAAGTTTCTGTGCGGTTAGTTGGTGATAATTCTGATAGATTTAGAATGGCTGCACGGTTACAGAATAGAAGAAATGCTACTCAGGATGCTTTCTCTGCCACATCTATATCGGCATCTGACACTCCGGCCAGGGTTGGTGATGATATTGTATTAATCGGTCCTAATCAAGACGGTGATCAATATGCTGATCAAGAAGATAGTTGCCCCCGCACCCCAAATAATCTCTTGCAAGCAAGTGACGCTGATAAGGATGGTTGCTATGGTGCTGAAGATGCTCTGCCCAATGATGCCACGGATTTCCTTGACTATGATGATGATCTCTTAGGGGATAGTGTAGATAGTGATGATGACAATGACGGAGTGCTTGATGGAGATGACTTGTGCCAGAAGGGAATATTGGGCTGGAAGACCTCTATATTATTTGACTATGATGGCGATGGTTGTCGTGATGCGGATGAGGATAATGATGACGATGGCGACACCATTACCGACTCTGCAGATGCATGTCAATTAAGCGAAATTTTATTTATGTCTAATAAAATAAGCGACTATGATAGTGATGGTTGTCGTGACGAAAATGAAGACGATGATGATGATTGTGATACCATTGCCGACTCTGAAGACGCCTGCCAAT
>JAAOII010000009.1 GCA_015163845.1 Candidatus Portiera sp. | reverse complement strand
GTAGATTTCATAGTGTCAATATTATACAACATTCCTTTATCATGGACCTTGTGTTTACTCAATCCAAGCCCAATAAGTCCTATATAATTATCTAAAAAATCCTCTCCAGTGCATAATCTCGGCAGTTCATAACTCAGTGGCTGAATTATTCTTATCAGGATTTGCTTATTCCTTTCGTTAGCTAGATCTTTCATATTCCAAGTCACAAGATAATCCATCCCATAAAAGACCGCACTTGCTAAAATGAGAGCATCTTTTCTCGCTTTGGCTCTAAACACTCCTTTTCTCATAAACAAACCAGCAAGATATTTAATTTCTGCAACATCTTCTAATATATCCATATTTTGTGTGAGTTCTATGCGATTTTTGGCTTTTTCTGCATTGCCGCGTGAAATTTCATCAAAAGCGGTCTCGGAAATTACTAACCTTAAGCCCTGCTTAGATTGCACCAATTTCTTCACAGATTGCAATAGTTCTGTGGATGTGCTTTTCATATTTTTAATATCCTTAGTATCCGACTCTCTGGAAGTTGCTTCAGCATGGCTGATGATATTGGCATCAAACGCTATGGATATTTTACTCATACTTAATACTTTATATGGGGGGCATATTTCAAAAAATCAAGAGTTAAGTGATTAAATTCACATTTAAATTAATTTATCTCCAAAATGGAATATAGAAACCATTAAGGAGTGCCAGAGTAAAATAGTTGTCAAACTTGTAGAGAAGTTATCTTTCCCAGTTAAAACATAGTAGTACAGTATTAGCAAGCCACACAGAAGAATATCGTAATTATGTCCAGTTGCGTTGTCCGACCACCGTAGGAGTGGTCTGTGGCGGCATAGGATATACAAATTCCTTGCTAACCTATCTTGGTTGGGATTCAAGTTCCGCCCAATACTTTTCAGGATCATTGTGAAGTTCTTCATCCATCGTCGCCTGCCACCGCCGAGATTCTATCATCACCCCTAAATAGCAATCAAATTCAAAAGTAAAAAAATTCCAATAGATTATGAACCTATACACTTAATAGTATCGGAATCTAAAATGTCCTATAATATAGACATAGCATTTATTCTCTCAATGCTGTAATTCTGTGACTGTTTATGTCATTTTGAGATGAGAGATCTAACTAACATTTACAAGGTTCATTATGTTTAATATTACTTTAAAACTTCACACACACTTTTATAGTTTGAATTATTTAATTTTTACAGCAAAGAAAGTTATATTTTCATTCCCAGCAATATTTCTAACAATATTGTTAGTTGCTTGCGACCCCGGTTCTTTTGTTGGAGAGCATTCTGAAACGGGAGACAAAGACCAAGTCGTCACAAATAATGACTTAGATAACGACGGAGTTCCAAATAGCCAGGATGCTTGGCCCTATGATCCTGCGGTTACCACCGCAATAACTAATGGGAATGATCTTGATGGTGACGGAGTAGTTAATGTCCGCGACCTTGATGCCGATGGGAATGGTTTAATAGAAATATTTAGTGCAGAAGAATTAGATATGATTCGTTTGGATTATGCTGGAACTTCTTTTGCTGGGGATACCAGTGGGTGCGTCTATAAGACCTCACCAACAGCCGCTTGTAATGGTTATGAATTGATAGGCGACATAGATTTATCAGTATATCCTTCTTGGGAGCCCATAGGACATTGTATAGCCAACAATGAATGCCCAGAGATGTTTACTGGAATATTTGATGGCAAGGGCTATAGCATCAGTAATTTGAACATAGCAATCAGTGGCAATACTTTTGGAGTGGGGCTATTTGCTGCCATAGGTCCTAGGAGTGAGATTCGTAATCTACACATTGAAGGAGCAAGAATTAAAGTTAGTGGAGGCAATGATGCACGTGATATTGGAGCCATGGTTGGTTTTGGTAGGAATGGTGCCCGTTTGGTAGATACATCTGTGTCTGGAGTTATCATTGATGCACCAGTAGCTACAGCAGTGGGCGGTTTGATAGGCGACTCCTATAAGGCATACCTAGGTAATTCTTTTGCCATTGTAGAAGAACTTATTGCTAAGGACGGCATAGGCGGCTTGACTGGCTATGGCGATAGTGCAGTGATTGAGAAGTCCTCAGCCTTAGTCCAAAAAATTAGCGGAGAGAATTATCTTGGCGGCTTAGTTGGTGATGGTCGTAATATTCAAATTACTTCTTCTGCAGTTAATGTTCAGAGCATCCAAGGTTTATTATTCATTGGTGGCTTGATTGGTGATGGTCGTAGGGCTAAGGTGGAGGCGGTCGATGTCCTTGTAGATGATATAAGCGGCACCAATTATGTAGGTGGCTTGATTGGAGATGCTTTGGAAGCAAGTGCAGTAAAATCTCAAGTGACTATAAATACCCTAGAAGGCGATACAGCTGTCGGCGGTTTATTGGGCTGGGCATCAAATGCAACTATAATTGGATCATCAATAATTATGAATTCCCTAAATGGTGCTGATGATATTGGTGGCTTAGTCGGGAATGGTTCTAATATGACTATAAGTTCCTCTATAGGACAACTGGGTGAAATCAGCGGAGATTACAATGTTGGTAAATTAGTCGGTTCTGGTGAAGGCAATCACATAGATACTTCAAGAGTTAGTGTGGGGAGTATAAGATCTAGCGACTAAACTATCCCCTCTAAAGAATATGACCGAACAAGTTCTGGCAGAAATACTTACCAAGTATAAAGATACTTACTTAGGTGAGGACTATGTGACCCTGGGGGCAGTCAAAATCTTATCTCCAGTTGCTACAGATGACAAAGTTGGCGAGACGCCGACTATTGAAATATCCTTGCCTTATCCTATGGCAATCGCTCGAGAAGTCATCGGTAAAAAATTGACAGAGCATTTTCATCAGCACAAGGTGGAAAAAGTAAATATAACCTTCAAGCAAGAAATAGTATCACTCAACCCTCGCCCACAGACCAAACACCAAACACCACAATTACAGCAAGTAAAAAACATCATTGCGGTTTCTTCTGGTAAAGGCGGGGTGGGCAAATCCACCATATCATTCTTTTTAGCCAAATCCTTAAGCCAACTCGGTGCCAAGGTTGGTTTATTGGATGCTGATATATATGGTCCCAGCCAGCCCCACTTGTTGCAGAGTAAAGCAGATATGCAATCTATTGTTGGCAAAGATAACACGATGAATCCTATAATGTCCGCTGGCATTAAGACCATGTCTTTACGTTATCTACTAGATGACAACAAGACCCCGGCGATTTGGCGAGGTGCCATGGCGTCCAATGCCTTACAGCAAATGGTGTTTTCAACTAACTGGGGAGAATTAGATTATCTCATAGTAGACATGCCACCAGGGACTGGCGATATACAGTTAACCTTATGCCAAAGAGTGGCATTAAGTGCTGCTATCATAGTGACCACACCTCACCAACTGGCAGTGATAGGAGCGGAGAAGGGCATAGAAATGTTTAACAAACTCTATGTACCGATTCTGGGGGTCATAGAGAATATGTCTTACTATGTCTGCCCAGGTTGCTCAGAAAAACACTATCCTTTCGGTCGCGGTAATAGCAAGAAGTTGATTGAAGAAGCGGGTATATTGGCAGAGTTGCCGATCAGTGCTGATTATAATGATGGCTCACAGCCCCCTGATAGCACAACTAAAACTTGGCAGGATTTATCCTTTAGTATTTGCCTTGAACTGAGTAAACTTAGCATCAACAAAGTCCCAGAGATACTAGTAGCTAACGACTGACTGAACTACTTAAAAAGCTTAATCTATGAGTTCTTTTTTTAGAGTGCGTAGAATATGTTTTCTCCCCAAATTGATTATTATAGGAATCTAAAGTGTCCTATAGTGTAAAATACTATAAGATTATCTTTAAACATTACGAATTTATCATTATGAACAAATTTCTTATAGCCTCAGTTAAATTTACTTTTTATGCCTCGCTTGCAATTTTTGTTGCTTCATGTGCTGCTGGGGGAGGATCTTCGTCAAGTAATAATAGAGGAACTGGGCTATATGATCAAATAGAAGGAGAAGGGACTCAAGATGACCCATATGTGATAAAAAATATTTATCAACTCCAAGCAATATCTGGTTTTGATCATGAAGGCACTCCACTAAATAAATCTCAACATACCAGTAATTCATGGCTTTATGGCGATAATGCAACCGATCAACTCACGAAACATTATGTTTTAGGCAATGATATAGATGCTTCAGCAACCAGAGGATGGAGGAGTGAACTCAAAGATGAAAGCTATGTTCGTGGTTGGCGTCCCCTAGGTGATTGTTCAGCTTTTGCGGCTGAATGCCCTCAGCCCCTAGATAATCTTGGTGGTGATATTGGTGGCTTTAGCGGTGACTTGGATGGAGCAGGATACACTATAAGTTCATTGTATATGCATGTGAACCAAACTGATGGAATAGGTTTATTCTCTGCACTTGACGGAGGAAGTGTTGCTAACTTTAAACTTGATGGAGTTATAGTTGCCAATATTACAACTAAT
>JAAOII010000149.1 GCA_015163845.1 Candidatus Portiera sp. | reverse complement strand
GTGGATTATAACCTAGATGACTAGGCAGCTAGCTAAAAAGATTTTAGATTTCAGCTAATTGTTTTTCTAACTTGTTAAGGGTATCTTGCTTATCCTTTAGCTTGGTCTTAACTGATGACACAATATTATCAGGTGCTTTGCCTATGAACTCTTTGTTGCCAAGTTTAGCATTGAGTTTTTCAATTTCTGTTTGAGTATCAGTGATGGACTTCTGCAGTCGCTGCTGTTCTTTTTCTTTATCCATGCTACTGCGTTCAAATATTGCAATAACTTCTCCTTGACCGACTAGCCGCGATAAACCGCTGGGCTTTTCGCCTTCCATCAATGATAGCTCTGATGCTTTAATCAATGGAATGATTAATCCTTGATATTCTGCTAACCATTGTTGCTCTTGCTTAGAGTTAGTTGTTAATATGAATTGTAGTTCTTGGCGAGGCGGTATATTCGCTTCACTCCGCATGATACGGACCTCTTGGATTAACTCACGCATCCACTCAATAGCCGCCAGTTGTTCGTTATCCTTGTCGTCTTCCTTGCTTTCCATATAGGGGAACTCAGCTAACATAATACTTTTAACTCTTTCACCAGTATTTGAGTCCTTGCTATTCGCTAATATTGGTTGGATATTTTGCCAGATCTCTTCAGTGATGAAAGGTATGAAGGGATGAGCTAGTCGCAATATTTTTTCTAGCATTTGCAACAAGTCATTATTGAGTTCTTCCTGATGGGCTTTATTAGCATTCATAGCTAAGGGCTTAGTGAGTTCAATATACCAATCGCAATATTCATGCCATACAAGTTCATAGATTGCTTGGGCTGCCAAATCTATGCGGTAATTCTCCAAAGCAGCACTAACTGTTATAGCGACTTTGGTAAAACGTGATTCCATCCATTGGTTGAGTGGTTCTCTCAGATGAAATAATGAAGTATCAGTATCAGCACTTTTGTCATCATTATCTTGTAGAGATTCATATCTCATCATCACATAACGTGAAGCATTCCATAACTTATTGCAAAAATTGCGATAGCCGATACACCTTGCAGTATCAAAATTAAGATCTCGTCCTCCAGTCGCCATGGCACAAAAAGTAAACCGCAGAGCATCTGTACCATGGGGAGCTATGCCATCAGGGAAATGTTTTTTTGTCGCTGCTGCAATAGATTTTGCCTTGTCTGGTTGCATCATATCTGTGGTGCGTTTATGCAGTAGTTCTTCCAATTCTACACCATCAATGATATCCAAAGGATCTAATATGTTGCCTTTGGACTTTGACATCTTTTGTCCTTCAGAGTCGCGCACCAGTCCATGAATGTACACCTGATTGAAGGGAACTTCATCTTTGAGGCACAAGGTCATCATAATCATTCTTGCTACCCAGAAGAATATGATATCAAACCCAGTTACTAATAGAGAAGTCGGATTGAATATTTGTTGCCGTTCGCTTTCTTGGGGCCAGCCCATGGTAGCAAAAGTCCAGAGTGCAGAAGAGAACCAAGTATCTAAAACATCTTCGTCCTGTTGTAAATTAACTGATTCTGGTATATTATTTTTACTTCGTACCTCTTCTAGGTTTCTTCCAACATAATAATTGCCTTGCTCGTCATACCATGAAGGTATTCTATGCCCCCACCAAAGTTGTCTACTCACACACCAATCCTGAATTTCATCGAGCCATGAGTAGTAAACCTTTTCCCACATAGGTGAGACAAAATTAGTATCTTTATTTTTTACCGCGTCTATGCCTCTCTTTGCCAACCCATCCATCTTGACAAACCATTGATCTGTCAAATAGGGCTCCAAGATTACCCCGCTACGATCTCCGCGAGGAGGACTATGAGAATGTTTTTGCTCCTTGGCAAGCAAACCTTCCTTTCTGAAATCTTCCAAAACTTTAGCCCGTGCCTCATATCTATCAAGTCCACGATAGGCAGGGGGGGCATTATCATTTAGGAGTGCAGCTTTGGTAAAAAGATTAATCTCTTCCAAATCATGACGTTTACCAACTTCATAATCATTAAAGTCATGGGCAGGCGTTATCTTAACACAGCCACTACCAAAATCCTGCTTGACATAGTTGTCAGCTATGACTGGAATGATTCTGTCAGTGCCTGGAACATGCACCATTTGTCCCACAACATCTTTATATCTAGAGTCCTCTGGATGAACAGCTACAGCACCATCGGCTAGGGTTGTCTCAGGTCTCGTTGTGGCTATGATCATATAATTCTCTCCTTCATGATTAAGCACTTTATCATCGGTGAACTTATAACGTATGTGGTAGAGTGTGGAGGGTTCAATTTCAGCACGCACCTCCAAATCAGATATGGCTGTTTGCAACACAGGGTCCCAATTAACTAATCTTTTCTTGCGGTAGATTAGCCCCATCTCATGCAAGCGGACAAATGCTTCTTTCACTGCTTCGCAATAATCTTCGTCCATTGTAAAGCGGCTAGTATCCCAGTCAACTGATGCTCCTAAACGTCTGAGTTGTTTCTCAATGGTGCCAGCCGAGACATTTTTCCACTTCCATATTTCTTCTATAAATTTTTCACGTCCTATGGTTTTCCTGTCTATGCCTTGTGCTGCCAAACGTCTTTCCACAACCATTTGCGTAGCTATGCCAGCATGGTCTGTTCCCATCTGCCATAGAACATTCTTACCACGCATTCTTTGATAACGCACAAAGGTATCAATAATGGTATTAAGAAAAGCATGTCCCATATGTAAAGTTCCCGTGACATTGGGTGGGGGTATGGCAACACAGAAGGATTCTTCTTTGTTCTTGGAGGGAGCGAAGAGTTTTTCTTCTTCCCAGTATTTACTCCATCTTGCTTCTATTGCAGAAGAGTTAAAATTCTTATCCATAGTCATTCTATTATTGTTGCTCAATATGTCTAAATATAAATATGCGCGAGAACATAAAGTTCAAACCCATTCCAGCAACTACTCCAGCCATCAGTGCGAATATCTTGTAGTCATCAAAGAATGCCACATATTCTGTCAGCAGATAATAACTACCCCAGTTTATGGAAAAGCCAAAGATGCTTATCAAGACAAAGCTGGACCATTGTTTCACTGGGTGACTCTTGAAATGGTCAGAGAAGGTTATGGTGCGGTTCCAAAACCAATTCCAAGATGCTCCCACCCAAAAAGATAATCCGCGTGCCATGATATGCTGCATATCTGCTGCATATTGTAGGAGGTAATAGATGGATACATCCACTATGAAACCACTGCCACCAACTAAACCAAACTGGACAAACTCTGAAGCAACTGGGAATTTATATTGATACAAGCGTCTTAAGTGGCGTAAATAAAAGAATTGTTGCCTCACGTTCATTTTGCTATGACCGTGTATTCTTTGACTAAAGGGAATAGGATATTCATAGATTTTGTTGAAATCACCTTTAACCATTAACTCTAAAGCAATCTTGTAACCAACTGGCGAAAGCTGATGCAGAGGAGGGAGTTTATTTTTTGCAAAGGTAAAGAAACCGCTCATAGGATCTTTAATATTACACAATGGCATAGCTAAGCAAGTAGTTGCGAATGATATAAGCCGTCTTGACCAAGTCCATTCAATATCAATGGAACCACCTTCTACATAACGAGAACCTAAACAGAAATCAACTTCGTTTGTTTGCAGTTTTTTGATCATAGGAAGGATTGCACTTGACGGATGTGACAAATCAGCATCCAT
>JAAOII010000148.1 GCA_015163845.1 Candidatus Portiera sp. | reverse complement strand
CTATTTTCATATTAGTAATTCCTGTATCTTTATACTGGATTTTGGAAGGAGTTATGTCACCAAACAATGTATTTGAACTCATATTATTAGTTGTTACTTTAAGTGGCTGTTTATGGATTATATTGGCCACTATACATATTGTTATACTTAGTATATATAACAATATAGGTTATTCCGAAGGCGTGAATGATAATAAAAAATCTATTGAACTAACTGCCAAGGTAGTAAAGGAATCTAAAAAATGGGTAATATTTTATGATTATGGAGAAAATGATGTCTATAATATATACAACAACTCTGAAATAATAAACTCCTTAATCAGTAAACTTGAGGGGAAGGAGTTATTTGAGGTTAGTCTAATTTTTTCTAAGCCAGAAGAAGATGTAGCAAAGCTACCCCTAGTTAAAGAATTATTGAAATGGAGAGATAAGAATAAGAAGTCGCAAAACAAAGTATTTATAATAATGGGGCAAGAAGAATTATCAAATGAGCATGAATATCACTATAAGATTAATGACACTGGTAGCGCATTTATAACAAAGCATAGCCCTGGAGAAAATAATAGAGAATTTAAGTTCTTCACCCCTGATGCTATAAGACCAGTTAAGAAAATTGATGAGTGCTTATATTTCCACAATGAAAGTGATAGTAAAAAAGCAGCATAGAGACCTATTAGCATATAGGGCTTGATCTTAATAATAATAATTTATACCCATCAACTATAGTATAGATTCTATGGAAACCATAGATATTATTGGGAGTATAGATCATATGAGCAGTATTTATCTTTACTTCCCACACATAGCTTTTTATCTAGCTTTATTCTTTGTGTTTACTTACTTTTCTGCAAGGATAAAGTGGACTCCTACTGTTATTGCAGGATTATTTAGGGAACACTATTTTAAGCGAGCTGATTACATGGTTTTATTTATTCTTGTATCATCTTCAATAATTATCATAGGTTATGGCATTTACCTTGTATTCTATGATGGAATAGATACGTATTATGATGTTACTTTTTTCTATACAACACTACTTTTCCATACTGCAATTTTCATGTCGATTGCTTATATAGGGTTCTTATTTCTCTTTAGGTTAATTATGGGGGAAGACCAACATTTGTAATAGCTAGATAAAATAGGTTAAGTAATCTTTGTAGTTACATTAAAAAGGTTCTTTTTTGAGGGTTCGAACCCCTGTTGTTGTCGTGGGAAATGGAAGAGCGAAGTCCTGACAAGAACTTTCACTGCTAATTGGCTTTGCCAATTAGCTCAGTAAGGGGTAATTTTATGACGCTTTTGGAAATAACGTCCCCTAGGGGGTTCGAACCCCTGTTGTTGTTGTGGTAAATGAAAGAGCGAAGCTCTTCTCGCACTTTCACTGATAATCAGCTTTGCTGATTATCTTGCTAGATTAGTAAGGGGTTTGACGTTGAATATTAAATATAACGTCCCCTAGGGGGTTCGAACCCCTGTTGTTGTCGTGGGAAATGGAAGAGCGAAGCTCTTCTCGCACTTTCACTGCTAATCAGCTTTGCTGATTATCTTGCTAGATTAGTAAGGTTTGACGTTGAATATTAAATATAACGTCCCCTAGGGGGTTCGAACCCCTGTTGCCGCCGTGAAAGGGCGAAGTCCTAGGCCTCTAGACGAAGGGGACCTTACTGAGTGTAGTTATATTATAAAACATTCCCAGCAATTTTAACAAGCGAATTGCTATGAGTTGGCTATATTTTATAGATTTTTATATATTTTTGAAAAATTATAGAAACTCTTCCAGCAATGATGCACCAGTTGCTTCACGTATCAGCAAATCATTTAGCAGTGGCAGTCCAGCAACCTTGAGGGCGGCTTGGCGGAGTAACTGCATTTCTGGTATGGCATTGCCGAACCCACGGAATACTCCCTCGGTGAAAGCCAATGCGGCGGCATTGAGTGGCATGCGTTTGGCTTGGTAGGTCTCATAATTATTCACTGATGTGAGGGACTGCTTGTCCAGAAATAAATTATTGAGCACTTGCAAGTCCTTGAATCCTAAATTAGCTCCTTGTCCAGCCAGTGGGTGGATGGAGTGGGCGGCATCGCCGACGAATACCACATTGTTATGAAAGTAGCTGGAAATATGGTGGCTCTGCAGCGGGAAAGACACCCATCTCTTCGCAGTCACTTCTCCAAGTTGTGGCGGGTAGGTCTGGCGTAGGTGGCGGTTGAAGGTCTCTTGATCTTTTTTGTTATCATTTTTGAGCGAGGTCAAATAAGCGGCATAGTCGGGTGAGGTATACCAAACCAGTGATGCATTATTCCCTGCCAATGGCAAGAATGCTTGAGCTCCTTCTGGGGTAAATCTCTGCCAGGTCACATCTTTCTGTGGATATTCGGTGGTGACCTGGACAACAACTGCCATTTGCGGATGCTTGACAGAGTGGTTGCCTATGGGTAAAGAATTCCTTATGAAGGATTCTCTGCCATCAGCAGCCAAAACCAAGTCGGCACTTATTTTACTGCCATGTTCACTGCCATCGTCCAGAGTTATTAAATTCTTATCAGCGGCAAAGCCCTTGACCTGATTGGAATAGACGCTAATTTGTTTGCTCGCATGTATCTTTTCTAACAGGGGCTGGTTGATCCTTTCATTCTCGGCTATCCAACCCAGATGGGGTTGTGATACAGATGAGGAATCAAATACTAATGGACTGACGCCTTCCTCCCAGGTCTCAACTTTACGGAAGGGGCAATAGCGGGTAATGTCAATATTGAGTGAATGCAGGAAGTCCAAAGATGAGTTGTTGAGAGCGGTGACCCGCATGTCAAACTCAGCATTCTCTGTTAGTTTTTTATTAGCCACATCTGCAACGCCACCCTTAAACTGGGACTTATCTATGATGGCGATCTTATATCTGTCGGCAAAGCAAACAGCTGCTGCCATGCCAATCATCCCACCGCCAACTATTGCTAAGTCATAGTGACTGCCAGCACCTCCACTCGCAGCATCACCGACTTGATTTATAGCTTTGTCCTTGACATTATCTTTGACATTGTTCATATTTTTGTCTTTGCCATTATCTTTGCCATTATCTTTGCCTTGATTCATTGCTTGATTCATAGCTTATATTCGTCCATGCATTACTATAGCTCAATTAACTCAATCACCCAAAAGTTCAGGAAAGTCCTCAGACAAGTAGGGCTTGAGTGCCTCAGGTATCTTGACCTTGCCGTCAGCTGTTTGGTTATTCTCTAGGACGGCTATCAGTGTTCTGCCCACTGCCAAACCAGATCCATTCAATGTATGCACAAGTTCTTTCTTATTGGTTCCTGGGTCAGTAACCCAACGTGCCTGCATTCTTCTAGCTTGGAAATCACGGCAATTACTACAAGATGAAACTTCGCGATATTTGTCTTGCCCTGGCAACCACACTTCTAGGTCATAGGTCTTAGCGGCAGAGAATCCAATATCACCACTACACAAAGTAACCACCTTGTAAGGTAACTCCAACATCTGCAAAATCTTCTGGGCTTGTCCAACCATTTCTTCCAATGCTTCTTCGGATTTATCCGACTTGACTATTTGCACCAACTCAACCTTCTCAAACTGATGTTGGCGGAGAATGCCTTTGACATCCTTGCCATAACTGCCAGCTTCGGCACGAAAACATGTAGAGTGGCAGGTGACCTTCACCGGCAACTCGTCACCACTATATATAGTGTCGCTGCCTATATTGACCAATCCAACTTCAGAGGTGGGGGATAGATAAAAATCCACGCCATCGCCTTTATCATCACCTTTATTGTCATCTTTATCATCACCTTTTTTAATGTGGAATAGATCCTCTTCAAATTTGGGCAATTGCCCGCTATTAGTTAAAGCGTCCCGATTGAGTATCAAGGGTATGTTGATTTCTTCATAACCATGCAGGCGGGTATGCACATCCAACATCATTTGTGCCAAGGCACGATGCAGCTGTGCCATAGGTCCACGCAACAAGGAGAACCTACTTCCAGCCATCTTACCAGGAATGGTAAAGTCCATAAGTTGCGGGAATAATTCATAGTGTTCTTTGGGCTTGAAAGAGAAGTTGGGTTTGTCTCCCCATTCCAACACAAGCGTGTTGTCATTTGCGTCTTTGCCAACAGGCACATCAGCATCAAGGATATTGGGGAGGTTGAGATGGATATTACGCAGTTCTTCAAGCAAGTCATCCAACTCCTTTTTAGCTGGCTTGAGCTCTTGCTGCACCTGCTGCATCTGTTGTTTGAGTTGGTTAAGATCTCCGCCTTGGGCAACCAACTTGCCAATTTCATCGGCACCTTTAGTTCGTTGTTCTTGTAGGTTCTGCACTTTTTCTTGCAGGGTTTTGCGTTTTTGTTCCAGACCAGCATATACTTCAGCGTCAAAAGTTGCACCTCTTTTAGCACAAGATTCTGTAACTTTCTGCGGGTTATTTCTTATTATATGAGTATCAAGCATGGTATTTTCACCTAAATAAATGTTCTATAATCAGTAAGTGCTACTTCATTGCAAAAGTTCATCAACTATTGCAAGATCTTTTTCCAGCACCTCACCTCTTATTTTACTAACTATTTTACCCTTTCGGCTGATTATGAAGGTCTCTGGCATAAATATCACATTAAATTTATCTTGGGCAATGTGCGATTTAGGATCCCACACCACTTTTATCAAGTCGGGGTGCTCCTGTGCTAGGGGGAAGTTCTCCAAGAATCTCTCCATGTCTCCACGGCTTTGGTCAATGGATATAGCTACTAGTGCCACCTCGCCCGGATTCTCAAGTACCTTGCTAATGAGTAGAGGAAATTCTTTGACACAGGGCGGACACCAAGATGCCCAAAAATTAAGAATGATAGGCACGGCTTCTGCGCTGCTTCCACTATTGCCACTATTTCCACTAGCGTCATCACTAGCTATATAAGTTATTGGCGACAACAAGCTAAATCTTTCTCCTTGGATTGTTTGCAGTTTGAGATTTGGCACATTATGTTCACTAACTCTTTGATCAGGACTTCCGCTAAGATTTTGACCTGCTCCAGCATTTTGCCCAGCATATTGAAGTACGCCAAAGTCCTGCAAGCCAAAACCTATAATCGCAAAGAACAAGCCAAAGCACACAGTGCCCCAAACATATCTTGCATATTTAGATCTAGATTTAGAACTCTTCATTATGCTCTGCCTCCAGTTCGTGATGACTGCAGTTCACAACTCGCTCCATATCCTAAGCTCATGGCAATATAAGCAACTTCCAACCCAATAAAACCAAACAGGCCAAGTAAGGCATTATTATCAATGAAACCATAGGAATGTAGGCCAACATTGAGAAGGTTTACCCCAAACCAAGACAAAACCACGACTATATTAAGTGCCACTAACCCAGCCGCAAAGACATGTGGTGTGACAGATGAAGTTATGCGGGCATGGAGCATTAGGATGAGCCATAGAATTATCAGCAAGGCACCATTCTCTTTAGGGTCCCAACCCCAGAATCTACCCCATGACTGATCTGCCCATATCCCGCCCAGTAGGGTGCCGAGTAGCATCAAGAATAGGGCAATTAGCGACCCGCCAAGCATATAGTTGTATAAATATTCCGCTTGCCCCCTGCCTAGACCAGAAGCAAGTTTGTGCCGCTTGTGCCACTTGTGCTGGTGGAGAACATATTTCGCCAAATAGCTATGCGCCAATATAGAGGTTACTATTGCGGCAGCATAGCCCATAGTTATGACTATGACATGAGTTGCTAACCAGTAATTGGTATTGAGCACTGCAATGAGCATCTGCATAGAGTCACCTTGTCCCTGATAATAAAACCCCAGCAAAGATAGAATGATACCACTGGTGCAGGCAATAGTTGTGCCCAAGTAATTGCGTTTGACCAGTTCCAGCCCATAGCCAACTGCGACGATAATGACCATAACAAATAAAAGTGATTCGTGGAAGTTGGATACTGGCGGACGATTCAGAATGATCATCCTAATGACAATGCCCATGACCTGAGTGATAATGCCGCCGCCGATAAATGCCAATATTAGGTTGCCTATTTTATAGTCGTTAATCAGCCCGTGTTTTTGTTTACCAATTCTTTTTCCAATTCTTTTTCCAATTCTTTCTATTAGAGGCGATGCTATGGCAACTAAAGCTGCCAACATATATAGTAGCATGCCGATGAGGAACAATCTGGCATTGTTATAGAATAGCTCTAGCTTGAGACGCCATTGCGGGCTAGCCGAAGCAGCAGAATCATATAGAGCAAGCGTTTCACCAAGTAGCAACTCACTAGTAGTAACCCATTTCTCATTATCACCATTAGTATAATCTTCCAGCAATTCTTGCCATAGAGCAAATAATCTTGCGATGTCAGGCGAGCCGTCGCCCAGGTCAATGTTTTCCCAAGGAGAAGTCCATGAACTGCTCCATTGTCCTGGCAGAACTTTCAGTAGAAAAGATTTCTTGTCATTGTTAAGGGTCCCAAGTAAGTTGGCAAATGCCAGAGCGGCTATTTCAGTTGCAGTGAAGTCAGCAGGCGAAGAGGGGTCTTTTGCTCGACTGTCCTGTTTGCTACGCAAGGTCTCCTCAATAAATTGGTTGAGACGATTATTGAGTTTTATGGCATCTAAATAATTGAAAGGACTGTTCTCTGTTATCTCCAAATAACTTGCCAGTCGGGCATCCTCTATATTGAATATGGGGGTAAATAAAGATAAACTCCGACTAATATCAAAGAACACTAAAGAATTATATGACAAGTCAACTAACTCTTGCTGGGCTAGGGTTAGTTGGCTATAGTCGCTTTTCCTCAATTCTTCAACCAGTTGTTGTTGCTTGCCTAATGCTATACTAATCTGATAAAAGCTATATAAGTTATCTTCCTTAGGTGGCAGTTGCAATATTCCATGCAGATTACGAATCTTAAACAGAGGGCGATTATAAGATTTCTCGGGAGATAGTATCACTTCAGCCAACCACTCGATGGCATCAAGCTCGCCTAGCTTGTTGCGATGAGAGAATATTTTGAGATGGATGCGAGCAAAACTATCTAAAGGTTTAATCCGTCCCTGATGCTGAACTGGTAGCAAAGCAAACTGGCTATAATCAAGTTGGCGAATCTCTAGTGCATTAAGTGCGTTAAGTTCATCAAGTGCGTCAAGTGCATCTGCATCAATCTCATCAGCATGACTTGCTACACTTATGATGCTCATGCCCAGAAGCATCAAACCAATAACACAAATACCTAGAGGATTAAATCTACTATATAAATTGTGATAAATGCTCAAATTTATTTTGTTCCTAGTCATTATGTTAATAGTCATTATGTTAATAGTCATTATGAATACTGCTATTAGGGTTTAGATGTTATTCGCAACAATCTCGGCAGGCGGACAAAGATATGTAATAGCAATCCAAAGCTAATTATCAGCCCAGCTATGTAGGGGATCAATCTGCCTGAACTTTTTACTGCCACTAAAATAGATGTTTCTTTGCTGCCTTGTTCTGCTTGATTGAAAGCCGATTGATATAGAGTCCAGTCCTTGTATCTAAGTGGCTCATTCATTTCTATGACGGCTCTCTGCCCACTGGTAAACTTCTTGTCATACACTAACACCTCTGACTTATAACCAGAAGCAACCTCACTGGCTGGATGGTAATCCACACTAAAGTCAATCAGTCCCACGCCAAACGGAAGAGGGGTTCGTTGTGGTTGCATTATGATCTGATAGACCAAGTCAGCATGAGTGATGCTTTGGATGATTGGCATATTCTCAAATATGGCATATTTACCGATCGGCTTACGGGTTTGCTTGTCAATCACAGTAAAGTAAGCGCCACTCAAGTTCTCTTCGCCGTTGAGTTCTGATTTCTTGTCACTCAATTTAAATATCTTGGCAAACCCTGTATAGTCATTTGGGTTGGACTGCTCATCTGTCGCAGTTACTCGTTCAATATTAACATTGGTAAAGAACTCATCAATGACAATATTGAAAGCTAGTTGGGGAGTTGTCAGAGTGCTTCCTGGGATTAATTCTTCTTGCTTGAACACATGACTATATATGTTATCTTCCCCGCTCATTATGACTAGCTCTGCGGCATAGTAGTCCTCCATATATTCTCTGATTGGACTTTTTTGACTTGGACTAGCATCCTCTTTCTGTAAAACTAGATAACCCTCTTGTTTGTTTAAAGTATTAAAGAGAGTGCCAGCTAGTAAAAATAACACCCCAACATGCACCAAGCTATTGCCTAGTTTGTGAAGTTTCCACGCAGCCCATTGCGAGATTTTAGCGACAATCCCAACACAGATTACCAACAGCACACTCCTGGTAGCCGGCAAAGCAAAGCCCCATTGCCACAATACAAACGACGAGAAATATTTTTGCTGAGCTGCATATAGGCCTATGAACTTTTGCTCAAGTGTGCCAAAAATTAGTAAAACGATCAGCCAGAGAAGGGCGAGGGCAACCAGGTTTGGGCTTGCCAGTTTTGCTTGAATGCTTTTTATACTTATTATTAAGTTATTCAACATAGCTTATTAAAGACCATCCTATTTACGTATCCTCTCATACAAATATTTTATATGATTATTCACTAGTCATTGCCGACTGGCTGATTTTTACAACCACTCAGCACAATCTAATAATACAATCAATCAATCAAATCATGCCTACTCACTTAAAAAGCCAATAATATCCACAATATAAAGCAGGATTATGCAATATCTACAAAAATGCTATGAGGGGCTTTTAAAATAGCAAAAAAGCTAACATCCCGCATAGTTGTGTATAATAACTATTAGTTATATGCATTTATCGTTACTATTTTTATATTCTGTGGAACCAAAATCATTGGCTTTGGCTGTGAAAGTGTTCAGAGTTTTTTATTAATAGATAGTATTATATGCAAATACATACATATTGATCAAAATATATTAGGAGAATAATATGATACATTTCAAAAAAACAATCCAAGCTCTCGTTCTATCCTTACTAGCTTTTTCTATTGGCGCTTTTGCTGCTAGTGAAGTTACTGTAGGATATCAAGGAGTGCTTAACCCTTATAAAGTCGCTATTGCGGACAAAACCTTCGCAAAAAAGACAGGGTATAAAGTCAACTGGCGCAAATTTGATTCCGGCGGTGCTGTAATCAATGCTATGGCGTCTGGTGACGTTCACATTGCCATGGCTGGCTCTAGCCCAATTGCGGCTGGTATAGCTAATGGACTTCCAATCGAAATCTTTTGGATAGTTGAAGACATTGCTGCTGCTGAAGCATTGGTTGTGCGTGATGGTTCTGGCATTAAATCGCCACAAGACCTGAAAGGTAAGAAAATAGGAATCCCCTTTGTTTCTACCACTCACTTTCACATGCTATTTGCATTGGAGCAGTTCGGCATAAAAAGCCGTCAAGTAAAACTACGTAACCTCCAACCACCACAAATTGCTGCGGCTTGGGCACGAGGCGACATAGATGCTGCTTTTGTTTGGGACCCAGTATTGGGTAAAATCAAAGAAAACGGTAGTGTATTGATTACTTCTGGACAGTTAAGTTCTTGGGGTAAAGCAACTTTTGATGGCATGGTAGTGAACAAGGACTTCGCTGCTAAAAACGAGAAGTTCATGATTGCGTTTACCAAAGTCATGGATCAATCTACCCGTGCTTATAGTCAAAATCCTGATAAATGGAATGCTAAATCATCCAATGCTCGCAAGGTTGCAAAATTAGCTGGCGGTGAAGCATCACAAGTAGCTGGAACCTTAGCTCTTTATGGCTTCCCTACAGCTGCTCAACAAGCAAGTTCTGCTTGGCTTGGTGGTGGCGAAAGTGGCGGAGTTGCTCAAGCAATAAGGTTTACTGCTGAATTCCTGAAAAACGGGAAGAAGGTAGACTCAGTGCCTAAGACCTTTGCACAATTTGTTAATAGCAAATTTGCTGCGGCAGCTGCTAAATAATTACTTATCTTAAGTAATTATCAAATTAAAGAATTGGCTCGTAGAAATGCGGGTCAATTCTTATTTTATTTATAAGTAATTAATTCCTCATGGAAAAATTAGTAGCTAAAAAGGTTAATTTCATTTATCACTCTAAAGGTAAAGAAGATGATGTCCAAGCACTACAAGACATCAATTTAGAGATAGAAGATAAGTCATTCGTTGTTGCCATAGGTGCTTCTGGCTGCGGTAAGACAACCTTACTAAACCTATTTGCGGGATTTTTACATCCCACTACAGGTAAGATTTTTTATAGTTCATCAAAAAAAAATAAAAAACCTGAAAAACCAATTACTGGTCCAGGTAGCGATAGAGGCGTTGTTTTTCAAAGACCAATGTCATCAAGCGGATCACAACAAATTACTGGTCCAGGTAGCGATAGAGGCGTGGTCTTTCAAAGACATGCACTATTACCATGGCTCAATGTCATAGATAATGTATCTTTTGGACTAAAGTTACAGAATGTGCCACTCAAAGAAAGAGAAGAGGTGTCAATGGATAATTTAAAATTGGTCGGTCTTGAGGACTTTGTCAAGAGCAAGATTTACCAACTATCAGGGGGTATGCAACAAAGAGTAGGCATAGCTCGTGCTTTAACATCCAACCCATCCACTTTATTGATGGATGAGCCACTTGGTGCTTTGGATGCTCTCACCAGAGAGAATACTCAAGAACTAATATTAGATATTTGGCAGAAGACCAGCAAGAAAGTATTCTTCATCACCCATAGTGTGGAAGAAGCAATTTTTATGGCAACTGACCTCATAGTAATGTCACCGCGTCCTGGACGCATAACCCACAGATTCAAGTTGGGCTTTTGCAGTAAGTATCTCAAGATAAGAGATGCTCGCAAGATTAAGTCCTTGCCTGAATTCATTAAAATTCGTGAACAAATTTTGGAGATAATTTACGCTGATGAAAAAAATAACTAATTGGTTTAGCTCGTTATTCTCTTCTAGCGGAGAAGAGAACACCGGTGCCTACGGCGCCCCGGGTGCGGGCAAAAGTGTCCTTATAAGCATAGTTACAACTTTTTGTATACTAGCTTTTTGGTATATTACCACTGAGGTTTTACAACTAGTCCGACCGCTAATTTTCCCATCTCCTACGGCAGTAATAGATAGATTTGTTGACACGCTATTGTATGGCTTTGGCGATTCGGTACTGACCACCCACATAGGTTGGAGCATGTATAGAGTATTTACCGCATTCTTCCTCGCTTGCATAACCGCCATCCCCATTGGCATACTGATGGGAGTCAATCGTTTCATGCGTGGTATATTTGATCCACCCATTGAGTTCTACAGACCAATTCCACCTTTGGCCTATCTGCCTTTGGTAATTATCTGGTTTGGCATAGACGAGACCGCCAAGATAATCATTATCTTCTTGGCGATATTTGCTCCGTTGGTGCTCAACACCCGTGCTGGTGTCCGTTCAGTAGCAATAGAGCAAATCCATGCCGCATATTCTATGGGTGCTAATAGGCGTCAAGTTCTAGCACAAATTATTCTACCAGCTGCCATGCCAGAAATTCTTACCGGCATGCGTATAGGCATAGGTTTTGGTTGGACCACCTTAGTTGCTGCCGAATTGCTTGCTGCAGAGCAGGGCTTGGGCTTTATGATTAACAGTGCTGCCAACTTCCTTACTACTTCCATAGTAGTGATGGGCATCATAGTTATAGGTGTAATTGCCTATGCATTTGACCTGCTAATGCGTTACATTGAGAGGACAGTAGTTCCCTGGAAAGGTAAGGTCTAAGGGGGTTTTATATAAGAGAGCTAATCTACTTCTAACTGCTTAGCTGTGGTTAGGTGGTTAAAAGAGTTTCACAAATTAAAATAAATAGGGTCTGACTGGTTAACCAATCAGACCCTATTTTGTTTAATACTCCCGCAGTTATTTAAATCCCCCCGGATACTTCTTTAGATACCTGCTATAGAGATTTACTATAGAGATCTAGGGTTTCATCTTACTGAGTTCTTGTCTAAGCAACTCAATGATTCTATCTATGTCTTCTTTCTCCATTACATAAGCAGGAGCAATAATCAGATTATCTCCAGTTGCCTTGAAGTGCAACCCAGCCCAGAATAGCTTTTGATAGGCCTCAGTGCCGCGCAAAGATGGCTTATTATCTTTCGGCAAGAGTTCTACTGTAGCTAACATACCATAGTTGCGAATATCTTTGACTACAGGTAGATCCTGTAGTTTGAATATGGCATCTTCAAAGTATTGGCTCATGTTCTTAACTCTCTCATCCACTTTCTCCTCAAGCATGAGGTCTATGGTTGCTATGCAGGCAGCACAAGCAACTGGGTGACAGGAAGTTGTATAGCCATGAAAGAAGTCAATCATGTTATCATCACTGCTATTTATCACAGTGTCATAAATTTCTTGTTTGGTAGCTACAGCTCCCATGGGGATTGCACCATTGGTAATCGCTTTAGCCATTGTAATAATATCTGCCTCAACATCGAAACTCTGGGAAGCAAACCACTCACCAGTTCTCGCAAACCCTGTGATTACTTCGTCCATCACCAGCAATATATCATGCTCGGTGCAGATTTTGCGTAGACGTTTCAAATAACCCTTAGGCGGGACTAAACAACCTATACCACCGGCAATTGGTTCAATAAAGCAGGCAGCAATATTCTCGGCTCCATGTATGGCGATTGCTCTTAACAAATCATCAGCCAACTCAGCACCTTTCTCTGGTAAACCTCGGGTGAATTTATTCTCGTCCAAGCAAGTATGACGCATATGATACACCTGTGGATAAGAAACATTGAAAAAACGTTTATTATTCACTATGCCAGCCAAAGCCACGCCTCCCAGGTTTACTCCATGGTAAGCACGTTCACGGGATACTAATACCGTCTTCTGTCCTTGACCACGTGCTCTCCAGTAGGTATAGATCATCTTAATCGTCGTATCAACCGTTTCACTTCCTGAATTGGTGAAGTAGATGCGGTTAATATCATCCGGCAATAGCTTAGCTATACGCTCAGTGGCAATGGCAGATAAGGGATGCCCAGTGTTAAAATGAGGCGAATAATCCAATTCCTGTAATTGTTTATACATTGCATCAGCTATTTCCTGACGGCAATGACCTAAAGGTGTATTGAATAAACCCGAAGAGCCATCCAATAGCTTGTCACCTTTTGAGTTGGTATAATAAACGCCTTCGGCTTTGGTTATAACCCGTGGATTGCTCTTGAAATCGCGATTAGCAGTGAAGGGCATCCATAGGTTTGTAAAGTTTTTATCGAACTGTTCCATAACTATAATTTAGTACTTAATTATCTTAAAAAATATAAATGTAGATAAAATTTTTCATTAAAAATTTTATAAAAAATCTTGCAAAATAGCGACAATCTCTAGAGTGAATAGAATGAACTAACATTTTGTCATCACACTAGTAATTGCCCCTAAAGTCGTAATATCATCGCTAGAGCAACCGCGGGAAAGATCCATTAGAGGATACTTAAGCCCCATTATCAAAGGACCTATGGCGGGAATTCCTCCCAGCCGCTGTGCTATCTTATAGCCAATATTAGCACTATTCAGATCGGGGAATATAAAAACATTGGCACTGCCGGCAATACTTGAGCTAGGTGCCTTGCTTTTAGCTACCGCCTTATCTATGGCAGCATCAAATTGCAATTCACCATCATATTCAAAGTCGGGATTCCTGCTACCTAATATACTCAATGCTTCCTGCACTTTATCCACATCTCGGTGCTTAGCCGAACCCTTGGTGGAGAATGACAGCATTGCCACTTTAGGTGATTTGCCACATAACTTTTGATAGATGTCGGCACTCGCAATAGCTATATCTGCTAATTGCTCAGGGTTTGGCTGAGGCACTATGGCACAATCAGCAAAGATGAGTGGTTCATCATCAGCCAGCATTAGAAAGCAAGATGAAACCGTCTTGGTTTGAGGAGCAAGCCCTACCAACTTGATACCAGCCCTTATAACAGTGGCGGTAGGGCAGGTGGCTCCAGCAATCATACCATCCACCAAATTGGCGGATAACAACATTGCCCCAACTGTTATAGGAGTAAGTGGTTCATCCAAGTTTTTATTTAAGTGCTCCTGCTTAAGCTGTTGTAATTTATCAGAATTATCAGCAAGATCCATATTGACAATAACTCCACCATTCTTAGCATTACTGCTACTTGACAAATCATCAAGTGAACATTGAATGAATCCATCCAAGTCGTTCAGATTATCTATAGTGTCAGAATTCGCTATGAGAACTGGGAAGGCGAGTTTGCTATTTGCCAACTCTTGTGCGGCTTGAACCACTCGCTCATCTCGGGACTCAGGCAAAGCAATGATACCAGGGGTCTCTTTTGCCTTGTCAAAGATTGCAGCAAGAGAGCTATGCATTGACCAACTCCACACAAACTTGCCTTGGCTCAGTGAGTCGCATCCGAGTATCCATAATAGATAAATTCATCAGCCACCTAGACATATAGCCCACTAACTATTATTAGCTAACAGCTATAGTAGTTATGATTAGTATCACTGAAACTTCTTGTATTTAGAGAGTAATCTCTTAGGCATCTGTAATGCATCTCTGCGAAAAGGATCACCCAACTCTTTAGAACACATTACCTCTAAAATAGTTGTTTTACCATTTCTTTGAGCACTACAGGCCTTGTCTAATGCTTCGCCGACATCTTTGACATTGTCAACCCTAACGCCTTCAGCACCCATTGACTTAGCGATTTCAGCAAAAGAAGGATTCTTAAGGTTTGAACCAAGGAATCTGTTGCCGTAATAATCTACTTGATTTTTCTTCTCAGCTCCCCACTGGCCATTGTTGAAAACAACGGCAGTTACAGGAATTGCCTCACGGACACAGGTTAAAATCTCACCAAAACTCATGCACCAAGCACCGTCACCCACATAGGCAACAGCAGGACGTTTCGGTGCACCCACTTTTGCACCAATAATGGCAGGGAAAGCATAGCCACAATTGCCAAAACTCATAGCGGCAAAGAAACTCTTGGGCTTGTTAAATCTTAAGTAACTATTAGATACCGAACAGATATTACCTATGTCTGTGGAGACCATGGCATCTGCTGGCATCGCCTTTTCCAATTCACGTAATATCTGACGTGGAGAAGCATAGTCATCTTCTTTGGTGATTTTCTTACTCCAAGTATCTTTCTCACTGCCCCAGCCATCAAGTTCTTTTTCCCAAGCACTCTTTTCTTGTTGAATTTTCTTGAGACGTTGTTCTTTATTTTTAAGACAAACAATGTTCTTTTGCTTTTTAAGCAGTTGTAGAATTTTTGCTGTTGCTGCTTTGGCATCTGCTTCAAGAATTACTTCAGCAGGATTAACCAATCCAAGCATTTTACGATCTGCATCAATTTGGATGATCTTAGCCTTCTTCGGCCAGTAGTCCAAACCATATTGGGGCAGAGTGCCAAAAGGCCCTAAGCGGGAACCTATGACAAGTACTGCATCAGCTGCTTTAACAATCTTCATTGCGGCCTTAGATCCTTGATATCCTAAAGGACCACACCAGAGTGGATGACTAGCCGGGAAAGAATCATTATGCAAATAACTATTAATTACTGGTGCTTGCAAATATTCTGCAAGTTTGACGACCTCAGCAACAGCATCTCCCATTACTACGCCACCACCAGAAAGAATGACTGGATTCTTGGCTTTGCTCAAAGAAGCGACAGCATTATCCAATGAATCTTGATCTCCAGCACCTAAAGAATATCCCATTTCTTTGGGTATGCTAACATCAATTTCTCCATAAAATTTATTACGTGGGATATTAAGCTGAGTGGGTCCCATTAATGCCTTAGCCATATCAAAAGCACGTGCGGTAAGTTCAGCCATTCTAGCGGACTCAGTTACATGTGCCTGATACTTGGTGATTTTTGAGAACATAGGTAACTGGTCTGTTTCTTGGAAACCGCCTAGGCCTATTGACATACTTGAGGTCTCTGGGGTAATAGCTACCACCGGAGAATGTGCCCAATAAGCGGCAGCAATACCCGTGACAAAGTTGCTTATACCTGGTCCATTTTGACCAATGCACACCCCATGTTTGCCAGTCACTCGTGAGTAACCGTCTGCCATATGGGCTGATCCTTGTTCATGAACTGTGGGTATAAATCTTATCCCAGCAGCTGGGAAAATATCTAAGGCATCCATATAAGCCGAACCGACTATGCCAAATATATTCTCCACTTTACGTGCAGCCAATACTTCTACAAAGGCCTCGCTTGGTGTCATTTTCATTTTAATTACTCTCTAGTTAGCTATCAATTTACAATTTCACTTACTGGACGGTAAGCAATGTTTTGTGCGAGAGCAACTGCCTTACAAGTAATCTCTCCCTTATGCACATTCAAGCCATCAGCAAAGTGCGGGTCATCTTTGAGTGCTTGGACATAGCCCTTGTTTGCCAAGTTGATAGCGAATGGCAGGGTAACATTATTGAGAGCTATTGATGAAGTGCGAGGAGTCATTCCCGGCATGTTTGTCACACAATAATGCACAACATCATCTACCTTATAGGTTGGCTTTTCGTGGGTGGTGGGTTTAGAAGTGGCAAAACAACCACCTTGATCAATAGCCACATCCACGACAACAGATCCTGCTTTCATTTCGCTAATCATTTCCTTTGTTACCAGTTTTGGGGCAACTGCACCAGGTATGAGAACGCCACCAATAACCAAATCAGAATCCAACACATGACGTTGGAGATTACTATGGTTGGAGAACATCGTCTCTATGGCAGAACCAAAGCGACTTTCAAGTGTTCTCAAAGTATTAATGTTATTATCAAATATAAAGACCCTTGCTCCCATTCCTAAGGCAATGACAGCAGCATTTACTCCGACTATCCCGCCTCCTATGATGGTTACTTTTGAAGAACCAGTTCCAGGCACACCACCTAACAGAACTCCGCGCCCACCATTAACCTTTTCCAATGAATGAGCACCTGCCTGGATGGACAAACGTCCAGCAACTTCTGACATAGGTGCCAAAAGTGGCAGCCCGCCAACAGGAGAAGTAACGGTTTCATAAGCGATGCAAATTGCTCCACTGTCTACCAAGTCCTGAGTTTGTTCTAGGTCTGGAGCTAAATGGAGATAGGTAAAAAGTATTTGACCCTCTCTGAGCATTTTTCTCTCTTGGGGTTGTGGCTCTTTGACCTTGACGATCATATCAGCCCGCTCAAATATCTCTTCTGCAGTTTTGCAGATTTCTACTCCAAGGTTAATATAATCATTATCACTGAACCCAGCACCATCGCCACATTTGGTTTCAGCTATTACCTTGTGCCCATGCTTGATGAGCTCAGCTGCGGAGCTAGGCAAAAGCCCAGTCCTGTATTCGTGATTTTTTACTTCCTTGGGAACACCTACCAGCATAACACCTCCAAAATTAATATATTTAAAAATACCAACTGCACTAATTAATAGCGCTATTCATGCTAATCAAAGCATTACTTATATTACCCTTAGCCAGTTCTTTTCCTTAATAGGCAGATGCAAGCCAGCGACAATTAATTCTATTATAGGATATTCTCATTAATTTTTTACCTATTTTTGATTAAAATAATTTAATATTTTAGAGCTAAATAATACAGACAATTTTAAGTTAATTGACTTAATTTATGCTAATCAAAGCATTACTTAATTAACCATAACATAGTTCTTTTCCTTGATGGGCAGATGCAAGACAGCGGCAACCAAACCCATTATGACAGTTATATACCACATCATTAAATAATTTGCATTTGCATCATATAAAAATCCTCCCATCCAAGCACCCATAAAAGAACCCATTTGATGAGATAAAAACACAAAGCCATAGAGCATTGACATATAAACAGGTCCAAAGAAATGGGCTACTAGGCCACTGGTGAGAGGGACTGTCCCCAACCAAACTAATCCCAAACAAGCACTAAACACCAAAGTGCTAATAGGAGTTGGAGGTGCCGATATAAAAACTATAATCACTGCGGAGCGTAGAACATAAAGTATGCTAAGACAATTTTTCTTACTATAGCGAGTTCCCAACCAACCACATATTAGAGTGCCAAAAATATTAAACAGACCAATTAATGACAAAGCCCAAGAAGCTACAGTTGATGAAATATTATGGTCAGCAAGATAACCAGGTAGGTGAGTTGCGACAAAGGCCACCTGAAGTCCACAAACAAAAAACCCTAGGGTTAGCAAAACATAATCGGCATTGCGAAATGCTTCACTTAATACATCTTTAAGTTTTCTATCCAGAGATTTAGTTGCAAGTCGCACATCATAATTTTTCAACACAAAAGATGATGGCAACATTAAAGCCACTGCCATACCAGCTAGACAAGCAAATGCCGCTGCCCATCCTAACTGAATAGCTAAGACATCGCTTATAGGCACCAGAGCGAACTGTCCAAAAGAACCGCCAGCACTACCTACACCCAAGGCAAAAGTTCTTTTTTCCGCTGGGACGTTTTTACCGATTGCCCCCAAGGCGACGGAGAAACCACCTCCAGCTAAACCTAGCCCTATGAGAAACTGTCCACCAAATAATCCTAAGGGTATGCTCGCAGACATTGCCAATAGGCCTAGCCCATAGACGAGGGAACCCCAAATAGCTACACGTCCACAACCATACTTATCTGCCAAGCCACCAGCAATTGGTGATGCGACTCCCCACAAAAGATTCTGTAAAGCTATTGCCAAACCAAAGAACTCTCTGCCGGTTCCATTGATTTCGCTAAAGGAAGGCATATATAAGCCAAATGCTTGACGTGTACCCATAGTCACACTTACAAGAATGGCGGCGGCTATTACTACCCACCAATAGGATTGAAACCTTGTAGAAGCACTAGTCATAAAATCATTATAGAGTATTATTATTAAGAGTTTTCTCCATTCTCTGAATGGCTAAAGCCGCTACAGGCACAGCTAAAGTTGCCAGCAACATTGGGTAGAAAATGAGATCACGATCTATGACAAATATTTGTCCCAACACCCAAGGTCCAGCCATGGCTCCAGCAAGGGCAGCTATGAAGTAGTTACCGATAGTTTTTGGTGGCAGATTGAAAGTGTTTTTACTGTAGAAAATCATAGAAGGGAAGATGACTGCCAGCCCCAAACCCAAGGCGATGTTAGCTGGCCACATTATCCATAAATTATCCGTAAACAAAATAATCAAAACAATGGCAAGAATACTTAGAACACTATGTGCCAAGATGATCTTGATTGGATGAAAGTAAACAGAAAGAAACACAGACAAGAGTCGCCCCACAGTAAAAGCTAGCCAATAGAAAGAAGTAAATAATCCTGCTTGAGCGACAGTCATTACTCCACCTTCTTCAATACTCATATAAGCAAATATCCAAGTACCATAGCCGGCCTCCACCACCACATAGGAAAAAAGATACAAATATATAAGTGCTAATAATTTCACCAAGGACTTGCTGGGCATTTTCTTCGCCATATCGTCACGAGGCACTGCACTAATTTTGAACTTCAGCAAGAACAAAAGCAGGGGTAGATTGATTAAAGCAAATAGAAAATATGCACCGATTATGGTATCATAATGCTCCAAGTTATAACCAACAATGACTGGAGCCAAAGTAGCTCCCACCCCAAAACAGAAATGAAAACCAGTGAGATAGGGCGCCGCCTTCTTTTTGTGTAAATCCAGTAGCAGAAGATTACTCCCTACATTAGTTATGCCTCTCCCAACTGAGATGATGAAGAACATTAGCGCCATTAGTAGAAAAATACGAGTATAGGGTATAAGTGGCAATAAAACTAGATGAGCTAAAACGCTGACAATGAACAAAGACCGCAACCAGTCCTTGAAGGCAAGATAACGAAAGACGAAAATACCGAGGATAAAGCCCAGCGGCATTATTAAGAACAAATCACTAACTTGGTCTAATGATTTATTGGTGATTCTGGCGAAATAAGGTAAGGATGGGCCTATTATGCTAAACCCAGCCCCCATCACTATTCCACATACAAAATAGAAATAGGTCTCCAAGACGACTGACTTAAACTTCATTCCGAAAATATTTAGTGAGTTTGCTTAGGCGGCATTGCTCGTCTTATTCGGGACATCTTGCTTTTTCTTCTTGCTGGTATTTGCCATGTTGTATATTATCCATTATAGGACATTCCACTATTTCCTTCACATTCAAAGATGTTAATTCTGTATCATCTATTTGTATCTTTGGTTTGCAAGAATCTACTATATGAATAAGTTGAAGTGCTGTTATAAGTTTTAAACTTGAAGAACAAGGCATCAAGGATAAGATTCACCGCAAGGTATATCGTGGGACTAGTGACTTAGAAAAACAAAAGATAAGACAAGGCAACAACCAACTGAACAAGGTTAGGTGTAAGGTTGAACATATATATGGGGTTATTAAAAGCAAGTTTGGTTATAGAAAAGTTAAATAT
>JAAOII010000147.1 GCA_015163845.1 Candidatus Portiera sp. | reverse complement strand
TGGGATTAACGCATATTGATGGTGCCGTTAACTAACTTGCCTTCAATTATCTTGCCTTTATACTTGACGACGCCTAATTTGGGAAGTTTGATTTTACTAGATCCTAGGATATGGATAACACCTTTCCTATACTTCATACTTTGAACACTATGCTTTCTACTCTTGAAGTTTGGAAAGCCGCGTTTATGTTTCCATAGACCTATAAATGCATTGTCAAGGTCGGTTAATTTTGCTAGGGCCTAATATCTTGACTAAATCCTTCCTATACTTCATACTTTGAACACTATGCTTTCTACTCTTGAAGTTTGGAAAGCCACGCTTATGTTTCCATAGACCTATAAATGCGTTATCAAGGTCAGTTAGTTTTGCTTGCATAGACCAAGAGAAGCCCTCCTTGAGGAACTTCTTATAGGTTTTTAGATGGGTGAGGTGGGCAGATAATCTATTATGGGTGAGTGTTTTATAACCCACTTGCTTGCCATACAATTTGTAATATCTAATGCGTAGTGCTAGGAAGTGATTATAGACCCAGCGAGCTATGCCGAGCTGATTAGTGAGAGCAGTAAACTGCTCATCATTTAGATATAGTTTTATGGTGCAAGAACGATGCATTACTTATATTTTAATATATTAAGAACCCAATAGTCAATAATAAAAATAACTATATTAGCTACAATTAATAAATATAATCTATTGGCTAATTGTTGGGAATGTTTAGATTCCGATAACAGTATATAACAAGGATTTTATTTTTAGAGGACAAGTATCCTTTATGAAGTTAAGGATAAGAAACTATCTAGAGCAGCACCTGGATCATCCGCACGCATGAGCACTTCCCCTATCAAAAATCCGTTGGCTCCCGCCTTAGTAAAGTCGTTAATATCTGCGGGGGACTTAATACCACTCTCTGCCACCACTAGATGGTCGCAATTTTGTTTGAGGTATGAGATTATCTCCATCGCCCTCGGTAGATTAATCTTGAAGTTATGTAAATCACGGCTGTTTACTCCGAGTATAACTTCGGCAGATTCATTAGCTAGCTTCGATATCTGGGATAGCTGGGTAAATATTTGCTTGGTAACTACTAAAGATCTTTGTGCTTCTTCTAAACTATGCGACTCAAATAGAATATCTAATCCAAGTTGCAGTCCCAAAGAACCAAGTTCTGCCAACTCCTCATCCTTTAGGGCAGCAACTATCAACAGCAAAGCATCGGCGCCCAAAGCCCGTGTCTCATAAACTTGATAAGCATCTATGATGAAGTCCTTACGTAACAAAGGAATGGATACCCTCTCCCGCACTTGAAGTAAATGTGCATCCTCTCCAGCAAAGTGTTCATTAGTCAGCACTGAAATACAAGAGGCACCATTATCTGCATAGGATCTTGCCAAGTCAGCAGCAGAATAATTTTGGCGGATAAGACCAGCACTCGGCGAGGCCTTTTTCATTTCAGCTATTATAGAAGTTCTCGGCTCTGGAGTATTGGAACTATTCCGCAAGGCTTTAGCAAAACCCAAGGTCGGAGGCATATCTGCCACTTTGGCTAGCAAAGTATCCTGCGGAGTTATTTGTTTTCTCTGCACCAGTATATCTGCTTGTCTAACAAGTATCTTGTTGAGGAACTCCATTATTAATCCTTAATTATGTTTGATTAGATTTGATTAGATTTGATTAGCTCTGATTAACTTGCGATTAGAGTTCTAACTACTGGTCGCCTCAGGACCAGCATTACTCCACTCAGCATATTCTTGCACGAGGGTGGCTGCCTTACCTTGAGCAATTATCTCTTGTGCCTTGCTCACTCCATCCTCCAAAGATTTTTCTATGCCAGCCACATAGAGTGCTGCCCCGGCATTCATAGAGACAATAGCCGCAGCTGCCTTGTCAGTATTCGTCAAGCCCCGCTTGACTTTTGCCAAGCTCTCAGCAACACTGCTACTCTTAATTTGTTCTAGGTCATAGACAGGTAGACCAAATGTCTCAGGCGAAATCATAAACTCTTTTATCTTGCCATCTTTCAATTCTACACAATGAGTGCTAGAAGCACAGCTTATCTCATCCAAGCCATCAGTAGAATGGACTATTAGAACATGCTCGGAGCCGAGCTTCAATAATGTTTCAGCATATAAATTCAAATAATCTTGCGAGAAAATACCTATGACTTGGCGACGACAGGCGGCTGGATTGGTTAAAGGTCCTAGCATATTAAACATAGTGCGAATCTTCAACTCCTTTCTGACTGGAGCTACATGCTTCATCG
>JAAOII010000146.1 GCA_015163845.1 Candidatus Portiera sp. | reverse complement strand
TAGTTGGTCCGTGACTTGTAAAGACCACTCACCGTCAGCACTCTCGCCCAGATGGATGGCGGAACCAAAACGGAAGTTATTCAACAAGTCCCCACAGCCAAATGGACATATCCTGCTATGAGCCAAATCACTTGTCTTGCCGCTTGGAGATCTTAGAGAAATGTCTAAGTCACCAGTATAGGTATGATTTATTGACACCCCTATCTCAACATACTCAATAAAGTTAATATCACTGCCTCTAACACTAATAGTAGATGTTACAGATCCACCTCCTGCATCTGGGATGGGTAGGTTGATATTCAATTGATTAGGACTATAATTCTTAAACGGTACAGGTACCGATTGCCATTGTTTAGCTATCTCCACAGCACGAGTCGGGTTGACAATACCAAAACCATAGTCGTGATGGAATTTATAATTCGGCCTACCACCAGTAATGCTATTAGCATAAACCTCTGCCCCAGTTATTACCCCACTGGTTACAGGTATATCCGACGACTCAGCCAGAATGAGTTTGACATCACGCCAAGTTAGAGCGGGATTGACTTGACGCATCAAAGCCACAACACCTGAGATGAATGGGGCAGCGGCGGAAGTTCCACCAAAACTATTTGTGTAGTTAAGGTTTGAGTACTCCTTATCATGGAAACCTTGGTTAGAACCCCTAGGTCCAGTTAAATCGGTAGTAGTAATACTAATACCTAAAACCCTTGAATCCGACGGGCCACATAGCCAAAGATTAGCTCCCGGTTCGCTATAAGGAGCTACTCTGCGGTTCTTACCAACCGCACAAACAGCCATGACTCCATAAAAATTAGCATATCCATCATAATTAGAATTATCATTACCCCCTCTGCCATTACCTGCCGCCCAAATATATGAAATTCCTTTGCCACTGGCACCTTGATTGAGACCTTCCTTTATCGCCCTTTGCCAAAGATCGCTGGATGGTTCAAAAGTCGCACGGTCAGGCGGCCCCCAGCTATTACTGGAAATATGAGTGGTTGTCCCATTGCGGGTCATGGCATCTGCATCATTTTCATCTGTCCCAATGACTAATAAATTATAACCATATATGGACGCTCTGCCAGCTACTCCAGTTATGCCAATACCATTATTACTACGGGCTGCAACAATGCCAGCAACGGCAGTCCCATGAGAATCTTCTGCATCTTCTGGGGTCGGATCACTTGTTTTATCCAAGTAGTTATAGGACATTCCAGACAAGACATTTTCCCGTAAATCTTCATGTCCTATCTCCAGTCCGTCATCAACAATTGCTATGTTTACTCCTTCACCGGTTATATTCATTGCGTGCAAATTGCGTATACCATAATCCTCTATAGTCCATTCATTGAAAGTATCAATGCCACAATAGCCACTTGTCTTGGTTGCATCAAATTTAGTATGTATATTATAATTCCCTAGATCGTAGTAGGCACTCACATTGACGATATAGGCACCTGGTTCTAATACCGAGCAAAGACGAAAGTTTAAAGAGCCGCCAGCATCGTCATTATAAGCAATAAACTCACCAGTTGCATTAAATAGTAGCACACCTACAGTATCCACTCTATCAAATATACTATAAAAAGTTGTGTAGATAGTTAATGCCCCCGTCTCCTCCAGAGATATCTCCCATAAATCAAAATCGTTTAGGTTAGCAATATTGCCAACACCGAGAAGGGTGGGCGATACTTGTGGAGATGATGAACTGCCACCACCGCCACAGGCAATCAGACCTGCCACTAATAATGTGATACTTAATCTTTGGGTTAGCTTAATCATCATCTCAACCTGAGGGAGTTTGGTTAGGCCTATAGAAGTCATTACTTTGTTACAACTTCTCGCCACCAGTTTGGCGAAACATATTCCACCTCAGGATATTGGGCAAGTGAATTAGAGAGTTGGAGGGACTCCATCCCAGCTGAGGTTTGGACTTTGTATAAATTATCAATCGCCTCAACTCGGGATATGCGGTTTTGGCTGATACCTCTATCCTGCCAAAACCTAAGTAGGTCCTGTTGGCTGATATGTTTATGGAATATAATGAGGACGCCGCCAGGCAAGGCACGCAGACCGCCTGAACTATCGCGAAACACTGGAGAGGAATTAGCGGAACTGGATACGGCTGATGATTCTTGTGCTCTTTGTGTTGCTTGGGGATTATTAGAGTTCGGCTTGGATAACTTAGATGTTACCTTTGTATCAGCATCATAATTGCTACCGCTTCTATGACTCCAATCCTTCCTATCATTAGGAAATATTGGCGGCGATCTCTGCCCATCTGGGACTTGTTGCGGATTATTAGAGTCGGCTTTATCTGCATAATCTAGAATTTTTATGCCGCTGCTGGTAAACTCAGCTTTCATAGATGGCAATTCTTCTAGCTTGTAAGTGCGTTTGCCATCACTCCAAGTATAAGATGCAGCATGCAACTCCATACTACCGAATAACAATAAAATGAAAAATAAGAAGACCTGTAGTCGTCTATATATGTGTATATTATTTATGGACAGACCCATAGAATATGTCCGCATTGAACTATTCAATGATAGATTGGTAAGCATACATACATTATACAATAAACAAGGATATAGAAGAATTTAGATTTAGATGTTACTAGTGCTTCTTACCAATTAAAGCCAATATCGAAGCTAAAGGATAGCATATAAAGATCGACTAGATCTGGACCAGCAGCATTATTTTTAGTAGCCAGCCGCCTAGAGTAGTGGCGACCCGTTTCTACGGGTTATTTATTTCAAAAACACTTATGCCGTCATCTATAGAGGCAGCAACAAACAAATAGAGAGAACCACTAATCTCCGCTAGTGCAATGCCATTTGGGGCATCCAAATTGACCTCAGGAGTATCTTGTAAACTCGTTACATGAGACAAGGAACCATCATCATTAACTAGAAAAACACTCACACCATTATCATCCTCACCAGAAACAAATAAGTAGGTAAGATCTCCTATAACTCTAGGTTGCATATAACGAGTGCCCATCAATTCAAGATCATCATCATCTTGCACACTATCCACATGGTTTAATCTTAGACCACTGGTAGTATTATCAACCCTAAAAACATTTACTGCACCATCAGCAAAAGCATTAGAAAAAAGATAAGTGCTAGGACCAATTCTTGTTGTAGCTACATTTTGCACTCCATCTAACAAAGTATTATCGTCATCTATGAAACTGGTTTCATGCACTAACTCACCATTGGGCATAACCTCAAAAACACTTATACTATTATCAACAATTACAGACACAAACAGATAGGTCTTTCCAGCAATTACTGCTGTCTCTATTCTACCAACGCCATCTAGTGAATACTCACTAGAGTCAATATCAGAAACACTGAATACATGATTTAGGCGACCTTTATTAGTCCCATCAGTAGTAACCCTGAAAACACTTATACCATCATCATTAAAACCAGTTACAAAAATATAAGGAGTGCTATCAACCACGGCATTTGTAATACTCAATGCTCTAGCGAGATTAACTGAAGCATCATCAGGATAGCCGAATCCTTCAGACAAAGTTCCATTAGCCACAAGTTTAAAACCAGTAACTCCACCATTCCTAATACTATTAGCAGCAACATATACATAGGTATCGTCACCTAAGGTTAGGACCTCAACATCTAATGCACTATTTAATATATAAGAAGGATCATCGGTGTCCACAACGGTATCAGTAAGGGTGAGGGAGCCATTTGCATTAGCAAGGAAAACACTCAAGCTAGCATCATTGAACGATGCAACAAGCAAGTAGGTGTTATTTGCAACTACTGTGGTTGTCACCCCAAAGGCACCATCCAGTTTATAATCAGCTCCTCCAGAAGTTTGATTAACATTAAATACATTGTTTAAGGCAAAAGCTAAGGTCCTTCCGCTAACTTCCTCTGACCTTGCCGAACAGCTATTAAGATTGCAGGCAGCTACTGCATAGCTATAATTGGTGTTAGGAATCAGGTCCCTGTCAGTATAGATAGCAGCAGCAACACGACTCTCAATCCTGCTATTATTCCGATATACCTGATAATGAGTAGCATCTGCAACTGAACCCCAAGAAACATTCAATGAAATGGGGGTTGGACTCACCACACTACTAATAGTAGGTATTTCAAGAGTTATTGGGGTCCCTGGAGTCCCTGACATTAGGGTCCTTCCGCTAACTGCATCTGATTGTGCCGAACAGCCAATATTATTGCAGGCATCTACTCTATAGCTATAGCTGGTGTTAATAATCAAGCCAGTGTCAATATAGTTAGTAGCGTCAGAACTACTTTCAATAATGCTATTATTCCGATATACTCGATAATGAGTCGCATAGGCAACTGAGCCCCAAGAAACTATCAATGAAGTGGATGTTGCATTTTCCACACTGCTAATATTAGGCATTGCTGGAGCTGGCAAAAGAGTCCTTCCTCTAAATGTTCTTGATTGTGCCGAACAGACATTAGCATTGCAGGCAGCTATTCTATAGATATAATTGGTGTCAGGGTTCAAGCCCATGTCAGTATAGCTAGTATCAGTAACATTATCTGCAAACCTTATATTATTCTGATATACTCGGTAATGAGTTGCATCTGCAACCTGCCCCCAAGCAATCCTTAATGAAGTTGTTGTTGCGGCCCCAACACTACTAATTTCAGGCACTGAAAGGATTGGCGGTAGAGTCCCTCCGCTAACTGCACCTGATATGGCGAAAACACTTACGGCATTATCCGTAAAAGCAGCAACAAACAAATAGAGAGCACCGCCAATCTCAGCTATTGCAATGCCATTTGGGTCATTCAAACGACCATCAAGGGTGTCTTGCACTCTCGTTACATGAGACAAGGAGCCATCGTCATTAACTAGAAAAACACTCACACCATCATCCATAGAACCAGCAACAAATAAGTAGGTAAGGCCTCCTATCATTCTGGCTTGCACATAACGAGCAGTATCCAACTCAAGAGTATTATCATCTTGCACACTATCCACATGGTTTAATCTTAGACCGCTAGTATCAACATCAACCCTAAAAACATTTAGCGCGTCATCATTTTGACCAGTGACAAAAAGATAAGTACTGTCGCCAATTCTTGTTATAGCTAGATTTCGTGCTCCGACTAACAAAGTATTATAATCATCTGTGACGCTGGTTTCATATACTAGATTTCCATTATTTTTAACTTGGAAAACACTTACACCATCATCATGAGCGCCAGCTACAAACAGATAGGTCTTTCCATCAATTACTGCTGTTTCTACTGCGACAGCAGCATCTAGTTCATACAAAATATCTTCAC
>JAAOII010000145.1 GCA_015163845.1 Candidatus Portiera sp. | reverse complement strand
GCAACCTCATAGCCAGGAATTTTTGCATTACGCCCAGTTCCATGAGATCCAACAACTCCCTTTAATGTTTCCAGAACACTAGCAGCAATTTTTTCATCAATAACCCGCATCTTTTCAGCGATATCATTTTTAGTAAAGCTCACAAAAAAATCTTCACCTCCATTTGCCAGAACTCCATAGGCCTTAGCTAATTGCATTGGGGTTAAAGATACTCCATAGCCATAAGACATTACTACTTTATCACTTGAAGACATAGGAGTAAAGGGCAAGTAACCTTCTCGCTCACCAGGAAACTGACTACCAGTTCGTCTACCTACACCCATCCTATAGAGTGTATCTGTAATTTTCATACTATCAACATCGCGAGAAAGCATAGAAATGCCAACATTGCTTGATTTAGATATAATTTGATCTATAGATAATTCCCCATAGTTCCTACCATCACGTATGGTAAATCCACCAACTCTCATATAACCTGGTGCAGTGTCTACCTTATGACTGAGTGGATAACCTTTTTCCTCTAAAATAGCTGCCAATATTAATGGCTTAAAAGTTGAACCGGGCTCAAAAACATCTGTCAGTGCACGATTCCTAACTGCACTCAAATCCAAGTTCTTACGATTATTTGGATTAAAAGAAGGATATTGAGCTATAGCCAAAACCTCTCCAGTATGCGAATCCAAAGTTACAATAATTCCAGCTTTAGCCCCGCTATTACTACAACCCTGTAATAAATGTTGATATGCCAAATACTGTAGCTGCATATCTATAGACAATTGCAATGGTTTATTCTTTGGTGATTGCTTTCTTTGGGATACTCGGATAATTCCACCACGTCCATCTTTTAACTTCTCCTGATTATTGCTTACCGACTTAAGTTGTTCGTCATATAATAATTCCAGTCCTTCTATGCCGTTATTTTCATTGTTCACAAACCCAACTAATTGGGCAGCTGCTTCTCCAGCAGGATAATAGCGTTTATAATTTCGATCTGCCCATATACCCGTCATCTGCAAGGAACGTATATATGTCGCTTCTGATGGAGTTAATGAGGCAGCTAACAAGAAAGTTGATAAATCACTTAACTTATTTTCTGCTCCTTGCCTAATCTTTTTTATGTCTGAAAGATACTTAAACAATAATTTACGTTTAGCTTCGCTATTATGAACAAAACTAGATGAAGAAACAAAGAGGTTATATTGTTCAATACTAACAGCTAAAGGGGAACCATCTCTATCTACTATGTTAACTCTTGGATTGGCAGAAAATTTACCCACTTGCTGCTGCTTAATTTTATTTATAGAGGCGGAGTGATCATAGAATAACTGCACTTCTAACAAACGATAAATCAATAAAGCACCCAGGCAGATAAAACCCAATTGAACTAGCCAGATTCTTCCTTTAAGCATTTTCGGTTATATCTTTATATTTAATAATGTCATTTGCACTCTTAATTAGCATCATTTGCTACCAATTTACGTACTTTCTTTGGCTTGTTCATATCCAATGTGCCTCTAGCATATTTTCTTAGACGGGAATGACGAGTCAGAACATTACTCTCCAAAGATAAACTAGTACTTTCTTTAAGTAATCTTGCTTCTTCTTCTTGTAGTGTAAACAACTCTCGAACATTATTCCTGTTGTCACTAATTAAACCTATACGCCCCACGGAAGTAACAATGAACAAAGTGAAAAATAATAACTTCCAATAACTCTTTACGCAACTCAAAACACTATACATAATAATTTAATTGATTTTCTCCATTATTCTCAAAACAGCACTCCGAGCACGATTGTTAGATAGTATTTCACTTCTATCTGGCTTGGACTTATATACGGCTTTCATACCAAACTTCATATCTTTCACTTGACGCCCCTCCAATGAATGAAAAGTTATCACTGCCAAACGGCCTCCATTCTTAAGTAGACCTGCAGCCGCATTTAACCCTTGGCGTAACTCCTCCATCTCGTTGTTGATAAAAATTCTTAAAGATTGAAAACTCCGAGTAGCTGCATGGCTCTTATTCAATGGGCGACGGGGCTGACTATTAACTATCAAAGCAGATAGTTGTTTAGTAGTGACTATAGAATTACTCTTTCTATAATCAACTATTGCGGCGGCTATTCTATCTGCATAGGGCTCTTCACCAAAATCCTTTATGACCTTCGCAATATCTGCCGCTGATGCACTTGCCAACCACTCACTGAGAGGCATTCCCGACTCTTGATCCATACGCATATCCAATGGACCATTTTGAGAAAAACTAAAACCACGCTCAGCATCATCTAATTGATCGCTAGATATACCAATATCCATTAGGATACCATTAACTTCCCTTTGAAATTCCTGTGCAATATCTGCCAAAGCGGAAAAATGACCATGGCGCAAGATAAGGCGCTGCTCAGTTGCGAATAAGCAACGCCCTCTTGTTATTGCTGTGCTGTCACGGTCAATTCCTAAAATCAAAGCGTCCTTATCAGTATTTTCTAACAAGGCACGAGTGTGTCCCCCTTGACCAAATGTTGCATCAATATAAAATCCATTGCTCTCAGTAATAAGTTGTTCAACTACTTGGTCCGTCATAATCGGGATATGTTTAGCAGATTCTTGCAGATTATTATTCATTATCATTTATAAATTAGTAGAGATGTATGCCCTCTTTAGCCCCTTTTGTCAGAACCTTATGCAAGTCCTCGGTCTTGCTTGAAGCATTCCATATATCTTCATCCCATATCTCAACAACATCCTGCATGCCTATCAAAAGTATCTTCTTATTTAATTTGGCGTAGGTGCGGAGTTCAGTTGGCAGAAGAGCACGATTGTTGCTATCTATTTCCAATGGGTGAGTAGTACCATATAAGTGTTTGCGTAATAACCGATCTGGTTGAGGTACATCTTTAAGATTGCGGTACAGATTAATCTGTGCAGATAATCTCTCCCAAATAGCATGGGGGTAAATTATTAAGTAAGTATCCTTATCCTCTATCCCCTTGGAAATATAAAGTGGGCTCTGGGTAATTAATTCTTCGCGCAAACGAAAAGGAACGACTACACGATTTTGTGCATCTAGGTTTATTGAGTATTGTCCAAAAAAGCTAGTCATGACTATTTGTAACTGCTTGAGTCCATAAATATGCCAACCAAATAAATTTTACATTAATATCCATTAATAACCAAATTATACATATAAAATACCAAAATTATACAAATAAACCCATTTATTATCAATTTATAACAAAAAAAGCGGCTTTTAAGGCAAAATTAGTAGGTTTATGCTGATTCCCAAACAATAAGGATAAATGTGCTCTAAATTTCCACTAGATTTATAGACGGGATTTAATGCGTGACCTTCAAATGAAAGCAAGCATTACAGATTACATAAATATCTATACAACCCATATAATTTACTTATTAGGACATTTTAGATTCCGATAGGTATAAGTAATTTATCCCGGGGGATATTTATCTAGAGGGATGAACTCAGTATGAGTTCATGAAAATTATTTGGCAGCTAAGCCAGTATCAGATCTCTTCTAATAGTCGGCGGGCTTGAGTTTTCTCATCAGCAGTCCCAGTAGAGGCAACTTCATCTAGTAGGGGTTTGGCACTTGCCACCTCTCCCATATTGATATATGCTCGTGCCAAATCAAGATTAGCATTAGTCAAATTATCTTGCACGAAACCATCATCTCTGGAACTCGGCTTTCTTTTAGGTTTGGATACAGTTTCAGGGACCGATGAGGCTAGTCGTTCTGGGATAGATAAACCCTCACCGGCTTCCTCAAATATCAAAGGACGGTTAGAACTTCCTTGCGTTACATTACCCTTTCTGAGATCGCCCATCATTCTTAATCTAGCTCTTCTTTTACGTGATTTATTATGTATTAGCATCAACCATGATAAGAATATAAACACTACCAATGTGGATAGTACCAAAGCAATCCAAAAAATAGGTCTAGTAGAAAACTCTCTGCGTAGAACTTGCCAACGCACTTCTAATAATTTTTCTACAGTATTAGCAGTAGTATTAATTTGGTCAAAATCATAATCATTTTTAGGAAGCCCTTCTTGATAATCCACTTCATTCTGTAAAGCAAACAATTCTGTGGACTTGAGCCCTAAAAGTTTTTCTACCTGATCTAATTGTTTTCTGACTAAACTCAACCTTTCAACTTTATCAACAACTTCGCGTTTTTGTATGTCAAGTTTTTCTTCTTGACCAGCAATCTTAGCACCTTCATTTTGGGGGGGCTGAGAGTCCTGGCTAACTAGGCTATCTGATTTCCCTGCAGAACTAGCTGCAACAATTTCCAGCCGCGGACTGGGCCGACTAACTTGACGTAAAACTCTATAAAGTTCTTGTTCAGCTTGTCGCTGACCTACTGCTTCCACTTCATAGTAGGTTGGCAAGTTTAAAGCTACACCTATTCTAACTTTTCTGCCTCCAATAAAACTCTCTTTATTCTTGTCACGCAAAGCAAGCATAACCTGTTCTTGACTAATTCTTTGATCTCGCAAGTATGCTTGACGAATCGCTTGAGCTAGATTATGCCAACTGTCACCTTCAACTGTCTCTATATTAGATACTGGGGGTTTCAACAAATCGGAAGAAGAAGAACTACTTCTTCTAACTGGAACATCGCTGGGAGTAATTCTTGCAATAACACTACCATCCTGCTGAGACAATATCCCGGCAAGCTCCACTTTGTAGGTTCTTTGCACCTCGCCCGCTGGCCACTTAACCTCTACTAATAAATCAAATCGTTCAATTGGTTCATAAGGAAAAGTAATAGTTATCCTTCCACTACGTCTATTAGATGATCTATACATAATCTCTAAATCTCGGATGAAGTTGTTATAGGATATTCCTTGTGCTTCATAATCGGCTAACGTAGGAATAGATACTCTCAAATCGCGCTGTGCCCGTTGAATGTCATCAACTAATATCCGACCTCGCAATTCATTTCCATCTCTTTCTACAACCAATTCGTTGAGTTGCAATGCATGGACAGCAGATGGTATGAAAGAAATTGCTAAAATAATTGTGCCAATGAAACGACAATACTGAGCAGTATTCCTTGCACAAGAAAAATTTGCACAAGAAAAAACAGTTCCTCCATTTTTAGCTAATGAAATAATTGTTACTACTTTATCAATAAATTTTATAAAAAACATCTAATACATCCCCTTGTTATAATTTATAATAAAAAATTTAAAATACCTACAGTTTATTCTGCTCCAGAGCCAGCTCAGCAATCTGCACTGAGTTTAGGGCAGCTCCCTTGCGTAAACTATCACTGACCAACCATAAGTTTAAGGCCCGAGGATCACTAATATCGCGTCTCAACCTGCCAACATAGACGTCGTCTTTACCACCGCCTTCATTCATAGGTGTCGGGTAACCGCCATCCTTTTGCTCATCTATAACAGTTAGACCTGGGGCAACGGATAATACTTCACGTGCTTCATCAACACTCCAATCGCTATTGGCAAATTCCATACGCACTGTCATACTATGACCATAAAAAACTGAGGCACGCACACAGGTCACATTCACACCTATGGAGGAATCTTCCAATATCTTATGGGTCTCGTTTACCATTTTCATTTCCTCAGTTGTATAGCCATTATCAGTGAAATCACCAATTTGAGGAATCAAGTTAAATGCTATCTGACAGGGAAATGGATCATAGTCCTCTGCTTTTATTTCTCGCATGTGAATCATATCCATTGTTTGTTCTGATAAACGGCTAATTGCCTTCTTGCCGGCCCCAGCGACAGCTTGATAGGTGGATACATCTATGCGTTTAACTCCGAACTTATCATACAATGGCTTGACTGCTACCAGCATACCCATAGTAGAACAATTAGGATTGGCTATGAGTTTGTTATCGCCAAGGGCATCAGGATTAACCTCTGACACTATCAGAGGAATAGCGTCGTCATTGCGGAACATTGAAGTATTATCAACCACAAAACATCCCTGCTCCAATGCCTTGGGTACATATTGTTTAGAAATCTCTCCCCCAGCAGAAAATAATGCTAATTTACACTTGGAAAAATCAAAGGTCTCCAAGTTAATAACTGGATAGTTTTTGTCTTTAAACTCAACTGTTTTACCCATAGAACGTTGGCTAGCAAGCGGAAACAACTCCCCAACAGGGAAGTTCCTTGAAGCCAGTATTTGCAACATCACCTCACCGACAGCACCAGTAGCCCCGACTACAGCAGTGTCAATTCCATTATCCATAAACTTATCACTCATTCTATTAATTATAAGGTATATTGGCGGGAATTAGATACTTCTATAGTAATTGCTTAAGAGTATAATTAAAGCTATGAAAGAGTTTAATATTCTACTATTGCCAGGAGATGGCATAGGTCCCGAAGTAACTGCCCAAGCAGAGCTAGTGTTACAGCATATTGCTGAAATACATAAGTTCAACTTACGCCTCAAACATGGGTTGATTGGTGGTGCCGCCATAGATGAACATAACGACCCCTGCCCACAAGAAACACTTGCAGTGGCGGAAGAGAGTGATGGAATATTATTAGGAGCGGTTGGTGGTCCGAAGTGGGATGGGTTACCCTTGAACGAGAGACCAGAGAAAGGTCTGTTGAGAATCCGCAGTGAATTGGGATTCTTTGCTAATTACAGACCAGCTAAGGTTTATGCTTCTCTGGCAAATGCTTCGCCTTTGCGCAGTGAATTAACCAAGGATGTTGATATTCTAATCTTACGTGAGTTAACTGGGGGGCTATACTTTGGTGAGCCACGTGGGCGGGATACAAGTGCGGATGCTGTTGAGGATACTTTTGCCTATAATACCCTGCGTTATAGCCGCAAGGAAATTGAACGTTTAGTCACTCTGGCATTCACCGCGGCAAAACAACGAGATAATCGGCTATGTTCCGTTGATAAAGCCAATGTCTTGGAGACCTCTGTGTTATGGCGTGAAGTAGTGAATGAACTTGCTAAAGACCACCCAGAGGTTACAGTGAGTCATCTATATGTTGACAATGCCGCCATGCAGTTGGTTCGGGCACCAGCATCTTTTGATGTAATAGTTACTGAGAATTTATTCGGCGACATCTTATCTGATTTAGCAGCACAACTTGTTGGGTCCATTGGCATTTTGCCCTCGGCTTCCCTGCGTAAAGATAGCAAGGGCTTGTATGAACCAGTGCATGGTAGTGCTCCTGACATAGCCGGCAAGAACCAAGCCAATCCTTTGGCAGCAATTCTCTCGGCAGCTATGATGCTCCGCTATTCACTGCAACTAGATGAAGCAGCAGACCACATTGAAGCCGCTGTTACCAAGACGTTGGATTCTGGAATACGCTCTGCTGATCTACTAGATCAAGATGGCGACTCTAATAAACAGCCCATAGGATGTAAAGAATTAGCAGAAGCAGTAATCAATAATCTTTGATAACACCTATATAAGATAAAAATTATCATATATTCTATAGAGTTCATAGAATATATGGTGGCATTTGTTATATAATTTTTAATGTAAGGTTTGCATATTATACAGATTTTTACGGGTCGTTAGCTCAGTTGGTAGAGCAGTTGGCTTTTAACCAATTGGTCATAGGTTCGAATCCTATACGGCCTATATTTTCTTTATTGCACAGATTTTTACGGGTCGTTAGCTCAGTTGGTAGAGCAGTTGGCTCTTAACCAATTGGTCATAGGTTCGAATCCTATACGGCCTATATTTTCTTTCCGCACAGATTATATAGATTTTTACGGGTCGTTAACTCACCTGATAAAGCATTTGACTCATAACAAGTGGCTCAAAGGTTGAATACTATAACGCCTATAGGACATTTCCGCACAGATTATATAGATTTTTACGGGTCGTTAGCTCACCTGATAAAGCATTTGACTCATAACAAGTGGATCCAAAATTGCTAAAGGGTTAAATACTATACGGCCGATAGGACATTTCCTGCACAGATTATACAGATTTTTACGGGTCGTTAACTCACCTGATAAAGCATTTGACTCATAACAAGTGGATCCAAAATTGCTAAAGGGTTAAATACTATACGGCCGATAGGACATTTCCAACAATTCAATTATTGGAAACTTCTTGCTTCATCGGGGTTGCCTCGCACCAATAATGAGTCCCACCATAAATATATGGGGGGAGCTTGGATGATGCGAGGTCTTACGGCCCCTCGACAGTGGTTGTCCTCCAACCACTTATTCAGAATATTTTTTGCAGCATTGATGTCTCTGTCATGCTGAGTTGTACATATAATACAACTCCATTGTCGATCACTCAACGTTAGCAGTTGATTTTTATGACCACAAACATTACAAAGTTTACTACTTGGATAGAACTTGTCTAGCTTATGCACTGCTGCACTTTTGTATTCCAACTTTTGTCTAATCTCTCCCAGACAAGAATCTAACAGAGAACGATTAAGTCCTCTCTTGTGCTTGCCTTTACGGGTTAGGTGTTTGAGGTTTATATCCTCTAGGATAACTCTCCTTGCTTGGTTTTCGCTTGGACAGGATATCTTGTTGGAAATCTTATGAGCTACAT
>JAAOII010000144.1 GCA_015163845.1 Candidatus Portiera sp. | reverse complement strand
TTAAGCATTTCACCTGTGCTGCTCACCACAATGGTGTCTGCCCCAAGAACAACATCGTCTTTATAATTCCCGCTGGCATACACTGCCATAGATTTTTGCCGACCCAATTCCATTGCTGCTTCATATGGAGTAAGTCCTGGACTTATTTTTTCTTCTAGATTAGACGGACTGACAAGGAACTCAATATTATTATCACGTAAGATTTTGGCTCTATGTAGCGATGTTGAGGCTAAGATTAGTTTTTTCACGATTAGTTTTTTAGTCATTAGTTTTTTAGTCATTAATTTTTTTAGCTATTAATTTTTTTAGCTATGCTATGCTTGTTGTAGCATACGAGCAAATCTGGCTAAGCTTTCATCCTTGCCTAAGAGTTCTGCAACTTTGTCTATGCTTGGGGAACTGGTAGTCCCAGTTATTGCCAGGCGCAATGGCATTGCAATATCTGGAAATTTGATGTCAGCATCTTGGGCTACTAATTGTTTTATTAAGTCCTTGATACTCGCCGCATCCCATTGCTCCAGACCCTGCAGTCCCTCGTTAAGTTTGTTCAACGCCGGCATGGTCCTTGCTGTGAGATATTCTGCAAGTTCTTCTTTGTTATAGCTGTCATAGGTTGGTTCTTTATAATAGCAGATAAGTTCCTCAGCCAACTTGTTCATATCTTCACATCTTTCCTTGTGTAAGCCAATAATTGCTTCTAGTGGGACTTTATCATTGCTTATATCTACCTGTTGCTTATCAAGCAAAGAAAGCAGAATAGGGCATAGATCAGCATTTGTCTGGTTCTTAATATAGTTATGATTAACCCACAGCATTTTCTGCTCATCATATTGTGCTGGCGATTTCTGGATTGATTTTAAATCAAATAGTTCAACTAGTTCTGCAGAAGTAAATATCTCTTGATCTTTATGTGACCAGCCCAGTCGTGCCATGTAATTACCTAGCGCCTCTGGCAATATGCCTCGTGCCTGGTAATCAAGAATGTTATAGGCACCTTCACGTTTAGATAATCTTGCTCCTGAGGAGTTTAGAATCAATGGCAAATGGGCAAATTTTGGTCGCTGGACCTCCATAGCATCATAAAGGTTACACTGGCGTAAGCTATTGCGTAGATGATCATCTCCGCGCACCACATGGGTTATACCCATAGCTATATCATCAACTACAGCACAAAAGTTATAAGTTGGTGAGCCATCCATACGCATTATCACCATATCATCCAACTCGTCATTGCCCACGTGAACATCGCCTTGGACCAAATCAGCAAAACTCACTTCGCCGACTTGAGGGTTCTTGAAGCGGATAACAAATCTCTCTATATCTGCACCCAAGTTGGATTGACGATGGCGGCCATCATATTTAGGGTTTTCTCCAAGTTTCTTTTGCTCTTCACGCATTGCTTCTAGTTCATCTATTGTGCAGGTGCACCTATAAGCATTACCACTGTCTATGAGCCGCTGAGCCGCTTGCTGGTATAAATCCGTCCGCTGACTCTGATACACTGGCTCATCATCCCATTGCAAACCAAGCCACTGCAAAGCCGCCAATATCTCGTCTACATATTCTTTGCGGCTACGTTCACGATCTGTATCCTCAATACGCAGGATAAACTTTCCCTGGTGTTTGCGAGCAAAAAGATAACAGAACAAAGCGGTGCGAGCGCCACCTAAGTGTAAAGCGCCGGTTGGACTTGGTGCAAATCTAGTTACAACTGATTCCATATAGGACATTTCCAGCAATTCAATTATTGGGAACTTCTTGCTTCAACGGGGTTGCCTCGCACCAATAAGGAGTCCCACCATAAATATATGGGGGGAGCTTGGATGATGCGAGGTCTTACGACCCCTCCACAGTGGTTATCCTCTAACCACTTATTCAGGATATTTTTTGCAGCATTGATGTCTCTGTCATGTTGAGTTGTACATATAATACAACTCCATTGTCGATCACTTAAAGTTAGCAGTTGATTCTTATAACCACAAACATTACAAAGTTTACTACTTGGATAGAACTTGTCTAGCTTATGCACTGCTGCACTTTTGTATTCCAACTTTTGTCTAATCTCTCCCAGACAAGAATCCAACAGAGAACGATTAAGCCCTCTCTTGTGCTTACCTTTACGGGTTAGGTTTTGGAGGTTTATATCCTCTAGGATAACTCTCCTTGCTTGGTTTTCACTTGGACAGGATATCTTGTTGGAAATCTTATGAGCTACATCTCTTCTCTTGTTGCTGGCTTTGAAATGCCATTTGGCTAGATTATTTTTTGCTTTCTGCCAATTATTGCTATCTTTCACTCTTCGTGATAATGCCTTTTGCCACTTGCGTATTTTGTCTTGGTAGTTATAGGCGGGGATGTTATATTTCATACCATTATTATCGGTGATATTATGGCAGTTGATGTCTATGCCGATCACTCCTTTTGGCAGTAGTATTTTATATTCTTGCTCATAGCACAATACCAAATCCAC
>JAAOII010000143.1 GCA_015163845.1 Candidatus Portiera sp. | reverse complement strand
GCGGATTTCAGCAGAGATTTGACCGACTTTTTGTTTGTCAATACCTTTGATAGTCAACTTAGTTTGCCCATCTACTATAGCAGTAATACCTTCTGGTAGTTTAAAATTTATGGGGTTAGAAAAACCTAGTAGAAACACCAAACCTTGACCTTTCTGTTCCACTCTATAACCAACACCATGTAATTCAAGGTTTTTAGCAAAACCTTCTGAAACACCTTGTAGCATATTTACCACTATTCTATGAGCGGTTCCTGCTTGGGCTTTGGATGGTTTTTGATCATTTTTAGGTTTGAAGAACCAGCCGTCGTCTGTCTTTTCACACTTAACTAAGTGATGAATATCAAAGTCCAAACTACCAAGAGGTCCTTTCACAGCAATCTTGTTGTTATTATGGCTTACCTCAACTCCTTGAGGGACTGTAACCGGAATATTAGCAAATCTTGTCATATTAAAATACAGTGCAAATTAGTTCACCGCCTACCTTTAGCTCACGAGCTTTTCTATCAACGATCATTCCTTTAGATGTGGACAATATACATATCCCCAATCCAGCTTTTATGTAAGGGATCTCATCAACTTTCAAATACTTCCTTAAGCCAGGTTTGCTTATTTTCTTAATTTCTTCTATCACAGGTTCACCACGGTAATATTTAAGAGATATATCTATCTCTTTTGTAGCACCTTCTCCTGATGCTTCATAAGATTTGATATAGCCCTCTTCTACCAAAATTTTAGAAATCTCTTCCTTAATCTTGGAGTGAGGCATATTTACTTCAGTGGCTCCAGCCATCAAAGCATTTCTTATTCGTGTTAGCATATCTGCTATCGGGTCTTGCATTGTCATATTCTTACCAACTCGCTTTTGTTATTCCAGGAATCTCTCCTTTCATTGCTAATTCACGCAACTTATTGCGCCCTAAACCAAACTTGCGATAAACGCCGCGTGGTCTTCCTGTAAGCAAGCAACGCGTCCTAATTCTAGAAGGACTAGTGTTACGAGCCATCTTCTGCAGTTTCAATTGTGCATCCCATCTTTCTGCTTCTGATAAAGAAATATCTTTTGCTCTTTTGCGTAAAATATCACGTGCAGCAGAAAATTTCTTAACTAACTTTTGTCTTTTTACGTCTCTTGCTATAACAGATTTTTTCGCCATATCTTATACCTTTAATTCTTTTTTCTTAAAAGGAAATCCTAAATTATTTAACACCGCCAAACTTCTTTCATCATTATTGCCGCTAGTAGTTATGCAGATATTTAATCCGCGAATTTTATCTAAACGGTCATAATCAATCTCAGGAAAAATGATCTGCTCGGTTATCCCCATGGAAAAATCTCCATTGCCATTAAATGCCTTCGGGTTCAACCCGCGAAAATCGCGAATACGTGGGAAACACACAAATACCAATTTATCCAAAAAATTCCACATGCTTTTATTACGTAGAGTAACCTTAGTTCCTATTGGCCAACCTTGGCGAATCTTGAATCCAGCAATAGATTTTTTAGCTGTTGTGATAGCTGGCTTTTGTCCGCTCAAAATCTCTAAGTCCTCAATTGCCTTGTCCAACAACTTCTTATCAGCAGCAGCTTCGCCGACACCCATATTAAGAACTACTTTTTGTATGCGTGGAATCTCCATAGGACTCTTTACTCCAAAGTCCTTAACCAAAGCTGGCACACATTCTTTTCTGTATTTTTCAAGTAATACTGACATTATGAAATCTCCTTTTGAGTAGATTTATACACTCTAATCTTGCCCTTCTTCTCATCCAACATAAACCCTACCTTGTCTTTCTTGTTTGCTTCTTTGTTAAATATTGCCACATTAGAAATATCTAACGGCATTTCTTTGTCTATGATGCCACCAGGAATATTAAGGTTGGGATTGGGCTTTTGATGTTTCTTGACCATATTTATACCACCAATAACAATCTTGCCATTGGTTAATACTCTTTGCACAGTGCCACGCTTACCTTTATCTTTCCCGGTTAGCACCATTACTTCATCGCTTCTTTTAATTCTTTTCATGATATTTATAAATATTATATAACTTCTGGTGCTAGTGAAACAATTCTCATAAATTTCCCAGCGCGTAACTCACGAGTTACTGGTCCAAATATACGAGTCCCTATTGGGGCATACTGATTATTGAGAAGCACACAAGCATTCTCGTCAAACTTAATTGAAGCACCATCAGGTCTGCGGATACCCTTCTTGGTTCTTACCATAACAGCAAAAAATATTTCACCCTTTTTAACACGTCCTCGAGGGATAGCCATTTTAACAGTGACTTTTATAATATCACCAACCGTGGCGTATCTCTTCTTAGATCCTCCTAATACCTTAATACACAATACTCTACGAGCGCCGCTATTATCGGCAACATTCATGACCGTTTCTGACTGTATCATTCTATGCCTCCACCTTTTTACTAACAGATAGCAACTCAAAAAACTTGGTTTTAGATATGGGCTTGGTTTCTCCAAGAGTCACTCTATCTCCAACTGTTGCTGTATTCTTTTCATCATGTGCGTGCAATATACTACTTTTAGTAATATACTTGCCGTATAAGGGATGCTTAATTCGTCTAGTCACCTTGACTGATATCGTTTTATCTCTTTGAGAACCAACGACAATACCAGACAAACTGCGTCTAGTCCTACTTACTTTCTGTTTGTTGTCCATCTTTCTTGAGTTGGCTTTCTCTAATTAATGTTTTTAATCTTGCTATCTCACGACGTGTCTCACGCAATAAGTGATTTTGCCCCAGTTGCCCAGTAGCAAATTGTAATCTATAACGGAACATATCCTCTGTTTTCTCCATCAGCATATGCTGTCTCTCTGCATCAGATAATGCCCTTAAATTTTGTTTTTCTTTAGCCATGAAAGTCACTCCTCTTGACAAAATTTGTCTTTAATGGTAATTTTGATGCAGCTAAAGTTAAGGCCTCTCGTGCCATTGCCTCAGATACACCCTCTATTTCATAAAGAATATTCCCAGGTTTTGCTGAAAAAACCCAATATTCAACAGATCCTTTACCTTTACCTTGACGAACTTCAAGTGGTTTCTGCGTAATGGGTTTGTCCGGAAAAATTCTAATCCAAATTTTACCACCCCTCTTAATATGACGAGTCATAGCACGACGAGCTGCCTCTATTTGACGGGCAGTTATGCGACTGTGAGCTGTAGCTCTCAAACCATATTCTCCAAATGCCATCTTTTGACCTTTGTGAGCAAGACCTCTATTACGGCCTTTTTGCTGCTTGCGATACTTTGTTTCTTTGGGTTGTCTTAACATATCACTAATTACTCAGCTTTTATTGCTGGCTTGTCTTTATTATCTCCAGATCTAGGATTATTATCTCCAGATCTAGGATTATTATCTCCAGATCTAGGACGATTATCCCCAGATCTAGGACGATTATCCCCAGATCTAGGACGATTATCTCCAAATCTAGGACGATTATCCCCAGATCTAGGACGATTATCCCCAGATCTAGGACGATTATCCCCAGATCTAGAATTGTCCTTGCCATCTTCACGTCGGCCTTTAGATTTAGGACGCCTAGAGGAGCGACTCTCTTCACTAATAGTCGGATTAAATTGTTCAGCAACGTCAAATATCTCTCCACGAAATATCCAAACCTTGACACCTATAATCCCATAAGTAGTCAATGCCTCAACCGACGCATAATCAATATCAGCACGTAGAGTATGCAGAGGCACTCTACCTTCTTTATAACTCTCTGTTCTAGCTATATCAGCACCGCCCAATCGTCCGCCAACTTGAACCTTTACACCTTCAGCGCCAGCACTCATAGTGCCAAAAACTGCTCTTTTCATTGCCCGTCTGAACATTATGCGACGCTCCAATTGGCGTGCTATGTTTTCACCTACTAATCTTGCTTCTAATTCTGGTTTGACAATCTCTTGAATATTTATGTAGATATCATTCTTGCTTACACCTAGCTGTTTTGAAGCTAAAGCAGTTAGGTTTTCAATCTCAGCACCTTTACGTCCTATGACCACACCAGGCGATGCTGTTCTTATAGTGATCTGAATTTTCTTGGACTCTCTTTCAATGATTATCTCACTAACAGATGACCTTGCAAGTTTTTCTTCAAATGCTTTGCGCAAGGATAAATCTGCTCTAAGATTTTCGGTGTACTTGCCCTTTTCAGCATACCAAATAGCTGAATGCCTCTTAATAACTCCTAATCTCATCCCTATTGGATGTACTTTTTGTCCCATGTTAATTACTCAGTTCTATTGATACATGACAAGAGCGTTTAATTATGCGATTAGTTCTTCCTCTTGCACGAAATCTAATTCTCTTCATAACTGGTGCCACATCAACCAAAACTTCAGACACGGAGAAGTCGTCTGCATTCTCCCCTAAATTATGCTCAACATTTGCAACAGCAGACATCAAGGTCTTCTTCAATGGAGCAGCTGCACCACTTCTGTGAAAAGTCAAGATGTTTATGGCCTCAGACGTTTTTTTACCACGAATAAGGTTTGCCACAGGCCTCACCTTAGTAGGTGAAATCCGCACTCTTTTGTATATTGCTTTTGCAGTTGCCATAGTATTTGTATCCAGTATTATTATTTAGTTTTATTATCGCCCGTATGACCTTTAAATGTTCTGGTGGGGACGAATTCACCTAATTTATGTCCGACCATTTCCTCTGATACCAACACTGGTATATGAGCTCTGCCATTATGAACCGCTATAGTCAATCCTACCATCTCAGGGAATATAGTGGAACGGCGTGACCAGGTCTTAATTGGTTTCCTATCTTTAGTAGATACTGCTTTCTCAACTTTCTTGAGAAGAGAAATATCAATGAATGGAGCTTTTTTTAGTGATCGTGGCATTATTTCTTACTCCTTCTTGAACGTACAATGAAAATATCTGATGGATTATTACGCTTACGTGTTTTAAAACCCTTGGTTTTAACGCCCCAAGGAGTTACTGGATGACGACCACCTGATGTCTTTCCTTCACCTCCTCCATGAGGGTGATCTACCGGATTCATCGCAACACCACGAACTGTGGGGCGAATACCTCTATGACGAGAAGCCCCTGCCTTACCTAAAGAACGTAATGAATGCTCAAAATTACCAACAGCGCCAATAGTGGCACGGCATTCTAAATGCACTCTTCTTACCTCTCCAGAACGTAACCGAATGGAAGCATAATCTCCTTCTTTAGCAATCAACTGAGATGATGCACCGGCACTACGAACCATCTGTGCCCCTTTCTTGGGCTTTAATTCAATACAATGAATTACTGTTCCTAAAGGCATCTGACGTAAAATGGTGACATTACCGGTTTTAATTTCAATATTGGTAAGACCTGATATAATCTCTTCTCCAACATTAATGCTTTCTGGGGCAATAATATAGCGTCTTTCTCCATCAGAATACTTGATCAAAGCAATATGTGATGAACGATTAGGATCATACTCTAAACGTTCAACTATACCCACCACATTATCTTTATCACGTTTAAAATCTATAATTCTATATTTTTGTTTAGCCCCTCCTCCTTGATGACGAACCGTAATTCTTCCCAAATTATTGCGCCCTGAATGCTTGGGCTTAGGACTTAATAATGGCTTATAAGGTGCTCCTTTATGGAGATGAGAAACATCAACTTTTATGTGATGCCTTCTACCTGGGGATGTGGGTCTGGATTTTATAACTGGCATAATTATGAGCCCTCGCTAACAAAGTTAATTTGCTGGCCTTCCGCTAAAGTTACATACATCTTCTTGTATCCACTTTTAGTCATCCACTTACCAGTTCTCATATTGCGAACTTTCCTAAGTTTTAAATTCATAGATCTTACTGCAGTCACTTTGACATCAAAAATTTTCTCTATTGCGTCTTTGACATCTTTCTTATTTGCTTCAGGCAGGACACGGAAAACATACTGGCGATGTTTTTCAGCTAAACGCACACTCTTTTCAGAAGTGTGAGGAGCTCTTATTACCTTATATAGGTATTCTTCTCTTATTTCTCTCATTTGCCTAAACTCTCATTAATTGTCTCGCAAGCCGCTTGAGTGATAAGCAATTTATGGGCAGAGATTAAAAACGCGACTGATATGGCTGATGCTTCTATCACACTCACTAGAGGAAGATTTCTTGAAGCATATAACAAATTGTCATCTAATTCTTTGACTATCAAAATAACACGTGCGGTTTCATGCTGGACTTTATGACTATTTAGCAATCCAACTAATTCTTTGGTTTTAGGTGTCTTAATGCTTATATCACTGACCACCTGCATTCTGTTATCTTTCAATAATACTGACAAAGCACTACATAAGGCACCATGATTCATCTTGCGATTAACCTTTTGGGTAAAATTTCTAGACCTAGCGGCGAAAGTAACACCACCACCTCTCCATAGAGGGTTATTAGAACTACCAACACGAGCTCTACCAGTACCTTTTTGTCGCCAAGGTTTTTTACCACCACCTCTGACATCAGCACGGCTTTTATTCTGCTTGGAACCCTGTCTTTGTCCAGCAAGTTGAGCCACAACGACTTGATGAACCAAAGGTTCATTAGCCGCACAAGCGAAAACTTTATCAGAAAGAGTCAACTCCTTACCTGTATCTAATAAACTAACTTTCATCTTTAGATTCCTTGTTATCTTTATCTTCAGCAACCTTGTCTACCGCTGAGGCATCATCAGTTGCGGTTTCTTGCGGCTCTGCAGTTTTGTCTGCTACAGGAGCATCTGCTTGTTTTTCTTCTTCCGTTGCGTCTGCTACAGGAGCATCTGCTTGTTTTTCTTCTGGCTCTGCAGTTTTGTCTGCTACAGGAGCATCTGCTTGTTTTTCTTCTTCCGTTGCGTCTGCTACAGGAGCATCTGCTTGTTTTTCTTCCACGACAGGTTCATCTGCTACAGGAGCATCTGCTTGTTTTTCTTCTTCCGTTGCGTCTGCTACAGGAGCATCTGCTTGTTTTTCTTCTTCCGTTGCGTCTGCTACAGGAGCATCTGCTTGTTTTTCTTCTTCTGTTGCGTCTGCTACAGGAGCATCTGCTTGTTTTTCTTCTTCCGTTGCGTCTGCTACAGGAGCATCTGCTTGTTTTTCTTCTTCCGTTGCGTCTGCTACAGGAGTATTCGCTGCTTCTTGGGCAACTTCTGCTTGATTGGCTAATTCTTCAAGTTTCTTAGCGACAAAATCAAGTTCTTCTTGTGACTGCTTGACTGCTGGCTTAATGATCACCTTAGTTCCTGGAGCACCGGGAATAGCACCAGCAATAAAAATAGCATCATTTTCTTCATCAACCTTAGCTACCTTTAAGCGAACAGCTGTGATCCGCTTGTTACCATATTGACCAGCCATCTTCTTGCCTTTCCATACTTTACCTGGCCACTGACACTGTCCAGTAGAGCCCAGATGGCGATGGGATATAGAGTTACCGTGAGTAGCAT
>JAAOII010000142.1 GCA_015163845.1 Candidatus Portiera sp. | reverse complement strand
CTTGGCTAATGTTAATCCTGCCAATGCTGAAGCTTACCCATACGCCTAAACTGGAAACACTGAGCATAGTGGAGTTGATCAAAACAGTCAAAAAGTAATTGTCGTTTTGCACATAGATGGGCAAGACGAGAATATAAATGACTAGAAGTATGGCTAGAGAGGCAGATGCCAGTGGCGATAGTTTTAGATTACGTAAATGTTGATTAAGTTGATTCATAATAATATGGCTAGAGAGGCAGATGCCAGTAGCGATAGTTTTAGATTATGTAAATGTTGATTAAGTTGATTCATAATTATACTCCTTGGTTAGCCCCAGGGCTTGCCCATAATACCTTGCGGTCGTATGATGAGAAAGATGATTACCCCGATAAAAATAAATAGATAGACCTCTGGACCAGAGAACACAGCATAACCGATTGCCTCGGCGAAACCGAGAACTATCGCACCTAATATGGCACCAGAAACTACACCTGCCCCTCCAATCATGATCATGATAAATGCCTTGATGGAAAGAGCCGTTCCCACCCCGCTGTTTACTGCTAAAAATGTTACTAACAAAGCACCAGCAATTCCAGCCAAAGCTGCCCCTAAGGCAAAACCCAAACTAGACATCCTGTCTACATTGACTCCCATTAGGTAGGTAACTTCTTTGTTTTGGGCGATTGCTCGCAATGCACGTCCTGGTTTTGTGTAGCGAACAAATGTCAGGAGCAATGCAATAAATACTAAAGAAATAACAAATACTAGGAGACGCGCCTTGGGTAAATAAGCATCAAATACGAAGATTACCCCTTCAGTAAGAGGTGGAACCCCACGTTGCTTCTCACCAAAAACCAATAATGCCACACTCTCTAATAGTAATGCCGAACCAACTGCCAGTAGCATGGAATTCTCTTCCCGAGTTGACTTAAGTAAAACCCGGCGAAATAAAAACCTCTCAAAAGCTGCCCCTATGACCCCTAAAATTAAAGCCGCTGCCATGAGCGAAATAAAGTAGTTTATTCCCAAAACACCATAGAGGTAATAAACTACAAAACCCCCTATCATATACATTTGTCCATGCGCGAAGTTAAGAATGCGCATAATGCTAAAAATCAACGTAATCCCCAAAGCTATCAGAGCATAGTTTGCTGATAGCACCAAACCATTAACAATTACTTGAGTCATGATTATTTTTTCCTATTAAAAATCTATAAAGAAAGGGAGACGCCTTGCGACATCTCCCTTAACTTAATATTGTTCAAGTCAAATTATTCTACACTACCAATGAATAGAGTTTTAAATTTGCCATCGCGAACTTCGTTCACTACCATGGGAACACCGAGTTGGCGTTTTTGCTTGAAGAAAGCAGATCCTGTGAAGACCAATCTTTCTTGTCCGCCTTTAATGAAGGGATTAACTTCGTTAAAGGTATCCATAGAAGCACGGAACTTGGAAGTATCTTCGATTGCTCCTGCACCGGCTTTTTGCAAGTTACGCAGAATCATTTCTAAAGCATAAACCTTGGTTCCTGCTTCATCATTCCACTCACCAGCAACTTTCTTGTAAGCTCTGATGAAGCTATTCATGTATTTACTACTAATAGCAGGAGTACTAGCACCACCAACAGAAATAAAACCATTAGCTGCAGAACCTGCTGCCTCATTTAGGATTTTAATGTCCTGTGCGGTTTCAGTACTGATGAAGCCCTTGTAGCCAAGTTCACGCGCTGCCTTGATTAACAAGGGTGCGTCAGCTGGAGCTACACCTGAAAGAACCAATAGATCAGGTGCCCTACGGCCTCTAACCAATTTAGATACTACAGGGAAAAAATCCGTAGTGCCTGGTTCATAAGTTGCTCTTCTGTTTTTAACTTTCAAGCCAAGTGCCTTAGCTGCTACAACTCCTTCTTTTTGCTGGTTCAAAGCATCTGCTTCGTTACGAGCAACAAAACTTACCGACTTAACACCTTTGTTATTTTTAAGGTACTTATATATGGTAGGTCCTGCTTGATAGGAAGCGACCATTCCCAAGACAGAACTTCCCTTAGGCGGGAGGTAAAGTGCTTTCGAGAAAGCATAAGGGAAATGCATTGCGCCGGCTCTATCCATCACGGGTGCAACACTCGTGGCGGTAGAGTCAATATTTGGCCCAATAATGTACTTGATACCTTGCGAAGTTAAACGTTCAGCACCAGCAACTGCTAGTTTAGGATCATTTTTTTCGTCAATAGTAACGATTTTGATTCTATACTTTTTGCCATCAATGACAATTCCACCTTTAGCATTATACATATTTGCAGTAGCTTCAGCGGAATATTTATTTGTAAGTCCCCAAGAAGCGGATGCACCACTCATTACTCCAAGGACTCCAATAGTAATATCATTTGCTGCAATAGCAGTTACTGACGCTAAGGTCATAGCAACGCCGAGTAGCAAAGATATTAATGGTTTAATGTGTTTCATGAAATTACCTCATTTTGTTCACATAAAAAATCATGCTGGAACTTTATCAATTATAAGAGAACTCTTGCAAT
>JAAOII010000141.1 GCA_015163845.1 Candidatus Portiera sp. | reverse complement strand
TCAGTGGCGAAGCGGCAGCAAAACAAATTATCCCAAAATAATTATGGATTTAGTTAGCTATTGCTAACTAGGTAAATAAGATAATCTAGGCCTTGCGAATTCCAAAGATATAGCCAAAAGCTAAGGTAGATAGGTTAGTTATAAATAGAAAAATAGAATTAAAACTGATAAGAGGATTAGATGGAGTAGTGGTATAGGACAGAATAAGTAATCCTCCTATTAAAACAAATATAAATACCCATGTGATTAAAACTACATTGACAGCTTTCTCTTCGCCTTGACCTAAAAATCCCAAAAAACCACTCTTGAGCTTATGAGTTTTTATCTCATGCTTATTCTTCCTATCTATCTTCTCTAATTCTTTCTCTTCATTTGTCGCACTAGAATCTATTAATTGAGATAATTGATTAGATTATTCATTATCTGTATCGTTTGACATGTTAATCTAATGGGATTGAGCTAAACTCTTGCTTAATACTTTCATTTGAAATAAAAAGCTGGTTATTATCTCTTGCCTTTTTCCAAGCCCCATTGTCCGCATGAGAAAGATCAACTAAATTAAAAGCTTCCTCGTTTTTATATTTATTCCATACTCTGGGAAATATTTGATGAAACTCTGTATCTTCATCAGGCACTATGAAAGCTGCAAAAATTTTACGAGCTGCATGAAATTGCTTACAGTAATCAGTTATAGGTCCAGAACCATAAACTTTAGTGCAATGATAAACATTCTCTATTACAGGTCCATAGAGCCAAGGTTGAAATTTATCCTCGGATAAAACATTGCCATTTTCAGCTAAAGAATGACCATGTAAAAAATACAATAGCTTTTGTAAATGTAAATTAGTTAATTTAATTCCCTCTTGATTAGCTGCGTATAATAACTGATTTGCCAACCAAAAAGGATGATATTTTCCTTTGTCTTCAATTGTCATAATACAATTCTACCATAAAAATAATTACATAGATAGTATATAGATAGTGACTATTAGTATATTCTTAATTTAATAAGTTTATATTATGTATGGAAAGTTTATTATTTCATATCAACTGATGTATACATATATCAGAATGTCCTATAAAATAGATGGGATGAATAGAGGATTTCTTACCCTAGTAGATGGCACCAAACGTTATAGGCGTGGGGACCACTATGAGCGGATGGCAAAAGGGCTGATCAACTCTATCAACCTCTATGGTGATAATTTCCCCTGTGCCCTTATCACTGACAGTGACGATACAGAGTTATTACAAATGGCATCTAAAGTAATTAGACCTTTAGAAGAATATGCAGGACAGAATTTGCAAGGGACCATTCATAAACTATTCCTTGATAAGTATACTCCTTTTGAAGAGACCATTTTCATTGAAGCAGATTGCCTATTATATTGTCACCCTCAGCAACTCTGGGATTTATTCACAGCATCTAAACAGGACTTCGTCATCCAAGAACAAAGTTTGCATAAGTTCATTAAAGGTGGGTCCAACTTCTCTATTACAGACCTAGATAGGTATTTGGATAAATGCGGCATAGAAAGTTTCCCACATACTATAGGTGGATTAATTTATTTTAAGCAAAGCAATTCCAGTAATGACATATTTGATAGTGTGCGTGATCTTTATCAAAGACGTGATGAGTTTGGGCTGAAGCAATTATCTAATCAAATATCAGTGGCTGATGAGACGTTATTCTCCACGGCAATGGTTAAGCATAAGCAATCATTAATGCAAAGTGGCTCGCTTCTATTACAGGAGGAGTTCCGCTTAATGCGTGGATATAGGAAATTAGACGTATTAGATAAAGATGCTCCCCTAATCAGAAAATATCCAGTACCACAAACTCTGGTAGTTCATTACTCGGCAAAAGACAAGTTCTCGTTTATCTATCTGTTAGAACTGAACAAGCTAAAACTACACAACAAGTTTAGTAACAAACTCATCTTGTTATTGGCTAGTATCCTTGCCAGCATTCCAACACTCCTAGTGCTTAAGAAACGTTGGGCAGAGTTTATTATAAAAATGATGCTGTCGCGTTACAAGCAACAGGGAATTATGGGGCTAATCCCGAATAGATTGAAGAATTCTAAAAGCTAGCTATTAAAAGTTAACTATGGTGTGAAGGGTAAGATATTGCTTAGGACAATAGCTAATTTAGCCCAGGAATTTAATCATAACACCGGCTGCCACTGCTGAGCCAATCACACCAGCAACATTGGGACCCATTGCATGCATCAATAAGAAATTCTGAGGGTTGGCTTCATTACCCACTTTGTTTACAACTCTTGCTGCCATAGGAACAGCAGAAACCCCCGCAGCTCCAATTAATGGATTGATTGGTGTACTGCTAAACTTGTTGAGTAGTTTGCCCATTAGAACTCCCATGGCTGTGCCAAGAGCAAATGCTACTATGCCCAATGCCAATATGGCGATGGTTTTACTGTCAAGAAATTCGGCGGCACTAAGCTTGGAACCCACAGCAATGCCCAATAAAATAGTTACGGAATTAATCAAGGCGTTTTGTAGGGTGTCGGTAAGGCGGTCTACAACGGCACATTCTCTGATCAAGTTACCTAAGCAGAACATGCCCAACAAAGGGGTGGCATCCGGAAGAAACATTATGACCAAGACCACCATGAGTATGGGGAAAGCGATCCTCTCTATCTTTGATACTTCTCTAAGTTGAGTCATCTCTATGGAACGTTCTTCTTTGGTAGTTAATAGACGCATTATTGGCGGCTGGATTAATGGCACCAGTGCCATATAAGAATAGGCAGCCACAGCTATTGCTCCCAGCAAATCAGGTGCCAAGATATTTGACAAGTAGATTGCCGTGGGGCCATCAGCTCCCCCTATTATGCCTATGGCGGCGGCTTCCTTTAAACTAAAGTCAAACACGCCAAATTGACTCAGAGCAACAGCTCCTAACATTGTGGCAAATATACCAAACTGGGCAGCTGCACCTAAAAACAAGGTCTTAGGATTTGCCAGCATAGGCGAGAAATCAGTCAAGGCACCCACTCCCATGAAAATAAGTAACGGGAATAAACTAGTCCCTATGCCGATAGTATATATGTAGTAAAGGATTCCTCCAGGAGCTGCCATATCAACTATAGGTGCATTGGCAAGTAGTCCACCAAATCCTATGGGTAATAGCAACAAGGGTTCAAATTTTTTGAATATTGCTAGGTAAAGTAATAGCAAGCATATAACTATCATTACGCATTGCCCAGGAGTAATATTGTATATTCCTGTGCCCTGCCAGATAATTGTTAAATATTCCATAAGCTTAGCTTGTTATTTTGTGCTGATGCTCATCAGTTTAGCACCAACTGAGACACTATCCCCTTGGCGGATATGAATGCTACTGATTATACCAGAATATGGAGAACGGACTTCTGCCTCCATCTTCATTGCTTCCATTATCATTACGACATCGTTTTCTTTAACTTCCTGCCCTTGGCTGACCATGAGTTTAAACACATTCCCAGCCAAAGGAGCTGCTATCTCCTCATCACCAGAAGTATTATCCGCAGCTGCATGAGCAGCTGGTGGAGGTGTAGCAGTTGCCATAGGCGTTGCCGCTCCTTGCACTAGTGTCCCTGTGCTTGCACCTGTTCCAGCAACTTCCACCATGAATTCTTTATTATTCACTCTTACCTTATAGATGCCAGTATCTCCTGCAGTAGTTGCAGGAGCACTAGTGTTGCTATCCTTGACATCATTCTCACTTACTTTTGGCTCAAAAGCATCTGGGTTGTTACGATTCTTGAAATACTTAAGCGCCACTTGAGGGAACAAAGCATAAGATAGAACATCATCAACTTCATTTTCTGCCAATTTAAATCCTTCTTCTGATGCTTTTTGTTGCAGTTCTTTGGTGAGTTCCTCTAATTCATCAGGGCGGGCTGTAGGATCATAGGGCGGTGGTTCTTCACCTTTTAGGACTTTTTGTTTGAGATCTTTATCTATTTCACCAGGAACTCTGCCATATTCGCCACGCACTATTCCTTCTGTCTCTTTAGTAATTGTTTTGTATCTTTCCCCAGTCATCACATTCATAACTGCTTGGCTCCCAACTATTTGCGATGAGGGAGTCACTAAAGGCACATAGCCCAATTCCTTGCGAACTTTAGGAATTTCTATTAGAACCTCGCCCAGTTTATCTGCCATGTTCTGCTCTCGCAGTTGATTCTCCATGTTGGTAAGCATGCCGCCGGGAACTTGAGCAATTAAAATGCGTGGATCTATTCCCTGTAAAGATCCTTCAAACTTAGCATACTTCTTACGAATTGGGCGAAAATATTCACTAATCTCAATAAGTTTATCTAGGTCCAAACCAGTATCATAAGGGGTGTCTTTAAGAATTGCCACCATTGCCTCGGTTGCAGTATGACCATAAGTCATACTCATTGATGAGATTGAGGTGTCGACTGTATCTGCACCTGCTTCTATGGCTTTAACTGCTGTAGCAGTTGATAGGCCAGTAGTAGCATGGCAATGGATATGCACTCGTAGTTTGGTCTGTTGTTTTATTTTGCTGACTAAATCATAAGCTACGTAAGGAGTTAAAAGACCTGACATATCTTTTATTGCCAGAGAATGTGCACCCAAGGATTCTATATCTTTTGCTTGCTTAACCCAAGCATCCAAAGTATGCAGTGGGCTAATAGTATAGGATAGAGTTCCCTGGGCATGCCCTTCATATTTGAGAACTGCCTTGATTGCTGTATCAATGTTACGCATATCATTCAAAGCGTCAAAAACACGAAATATCTTGACACCATTTATAACTGAACGTTCAACAAATTTTTCTACCACATCATTGGCATAATGGCGATACCCAAGTATATTCTGCCCACGTAACAACATCTGCTGAGGAGTATTTGGCATTGCTGCACTAATTTCTCTTATTCTCTCCCAAGGATCTTCGCCTAAGAATCTTATGCAGGAATCAAAGGTTGCACCTCCCCATGACTCTGTAGACCAATAGCCAATTTTATCTAGTTTATCTGCTATAGGTAACATGTCATCTATGCGCATGCGTGTCGCCAACAAGGATTGGTGGCCGTCTCTAAACACCAACTCTGTTATTGATACAGGAGATTTTTTGTCTGTGTTTCGTTGTGAGTTCATAGATATTTTTTAAGAAGTAATTATTTCTTTCGATTATGATGCTTAACCGCTGCTGCAACTGCTGCAACTGCCGACTCATTTTCTGTGGCATCTTTATTCAACCATCCAAATATACGCGACGATATTAGCAAAGATATAACCAAACAGCCCAAAAATAAGAATACGAAACTGAATCCCACTCCAGCTAAAATTAATGCTTCCGTCATTTCAGACATAGCAGTTATTCAATTGTTATTAGAGCCGCCTCATAATTGGTAAAGCCCAGTCGTTTAATTAACCCGAGTTGAGTATCCAACCAATCATAGTGGTTTTCTTCATCGGCAAGTAATTCTTCAAATAAGGTGCGAGTAACATAGTCCCTAGATTGATGGGACTGGCCAGCTGCCCGACGATATAATTCTACCGCTTCTTTTTCAAGTGCTAACTGCTTTTTCAGTATGGCTTCTGGTTCTTTATCCAGCTCAGTTCTTTTACCTCCCATTAAAACTGGTTCGCCATCCAAAAAGAGTGTCCTCTCTATCAATTTTTCTGCGTGATGCATTTCATCAATTGCCTGCTTCTTAACAAATGCAGCCAATTTAGGATGTCCTAAATTCCCAAGTATGCTTGAATGCAACATATATTGGTTAATCGCTTGTAGCTCAGAACCAAGTGCCTCATTTAGTAAAATGATTACTTCGTTATTCCCTTTCATATTCTAACCATATTCTAACCATATTCTAGTCATATTCTACTATCTATATTCCACCATTTATACAACAATGTTTCATAATAATATTAAACAATTTGGTCACAAAAACAGCAAGCTTGCATAAAAATACATAACTGGTTTCAGTCACCTATATATTAAATATTATATGGCAGAATGTCGTTAATTAATAGTATTCTTACCTAAATTGGGAATGTTATATAATAAGTATATGGACGATCAATCTCAAAACATTATTTTAGCCCAACCGCGAGGTTTCTGTGCTGGCGTAGAACGTGCCGTAGCTATGGTGGAAAGTGCTTTGGAAATATTTGATCAACCTATCTACATCCGCCATGAAATAGTGCACAACAAATCGGTAATAGAAGACCTTACAAAGAAGGGCGCCATTTTTGTTGAAGAAATTGCTGAAATACCCGAGGGTAGCATAACTATTTTTAGTGCCCATGGGATATCCCAAAAGGTCTACAATGATGCGGTTGCCAAAAAGCTCACCATTTTTGATGCCACTTGCCCGCTAGTAACCAAGGTACATATGGAGGTGCATAAGTTTGCCAAAGATAGACGTGAATGTATTTTAATTGGTCATGATAATCATCCAGAAGTAGAGGGAACTTTAGGACAATATGACACCAGCCAAGGTGGTAAGATATACTTAATAGAAGATATCCAACAAGCACAGACCATACAAGTTAAAAATCCTGAGCATTTGGCCTATGTCACTCAGACCACTCTATCTTATGATGATACTGAAGAGATAGTCCAAGTGTTGAAAGAGAGATTCCCTGCTATCAAAGAACCCTACAAGAATGATATTTGTTACGCCACGCAAAACCGCCAAAATGCAGTTAAGCAACTGGTTAAGGACTGTCAATTAGTAATAGTGATTGGTTCAAGCAATAGTTCCAATTCTAATCGTCTCTGCGAACTGGCACAAAAGCATGGCTGTTCTGCCTATTTAATTGATGACGCAGCTGAATTGCAACGTGAGTGGATTGAAAATGTCGCGGGCATTGGAGTCACTGCTGGAGCATCTGCACCAGAGAAATTAGTTGTTGATGTGGTTAATCAACTTAAAGCTTGGGGTATTTCTCAAGTTGTCCAAGCAGAAGGCGATAAGGAAACAGTTATTTTTAATTTGCCACCAGGCATGCGGC
>JAAOII010000140.1 GCA_015163845.1 Candidatus Portiera sp. | reverse complement strand
CAAGCATCCTGTGTGGTGTTTAATGCTGAAGGGGCACAAAAACAAGATTACAGAAGATTTAACATAGAAGATATTACTCCAGGGGATGATTATGCCGCTATGCGTCAAGCAGTCATGCGACGTTACAAAGATCCAGCCGAACATTATGATGGTCTGATAATATTGATTGACGGCGGAGTAGGGCAACTCAAAGCAGCTGCCAAAGGGCTGAGGGATTTATACAACTCAAACGAGTCCATTAGAAATTTTCCACATAATAGTATTCTTATATCCATCGCCAAAGATAAAAGCCGTCATTTTGGCAAAGAAAAATTATATATTCTAGAGAAATACCTCCCGCCTATAACTGAGCAGCAACTAAGTGATACAATAGATACCATAGAGTTGAGTCCTTTCAATCGCAATGGTTCTTTAGAGTTACTATTGAAAGTTCGCGATGAAGCCCATAGATTTGCTATAAGAGGGCATAGACGTAAAAGGAATAAAATGGCTATGAGTAGTGGTCTGGATACTATAAGAGGACTGGGGGAATCGCGCAAGCGTGACCTAATTAAATACTTTGGCGGTATTGCACCAATAAAAGATGCCAGTGTAGAAGAATTGACAAGAGTTCCAGGTTTTGGTAAACGACTGGCGGCGTCAGTATATGATCAGTTAAGAAAATAATATGAATAAATGAAGATAATAGTTTTAGGAGCAGGGCAAGTAGGAACAAGTGTAGCCTCATGGCTCGTCAAAGAGGGGATTGATATTACTGTGGTGGATAGCCACCCAGATAAGCTACGCACCTTGCAGCAAAAATACGATATTCGTACAATAGTGGGGAATGCCTCTTTGCCTTCTATTTTAGAAGCGGCAGGAGCTGCCGATTGTGATTTGCTAATTGCAACAACTAGTCGGGATGAAGTCAATTTACTCGCCTGTCAGATTGCCTATCACCTTTTCAAAATACCCAAAAGGATTGCTCGCATCAGAGAACAGGACTATATAAGTCAAGCACATTTATTCTGTGATACCAAGATAGCTGTCAATGTTATGATCAACCCAGAAGAACAGCTTAAGGAATATATTCACTCTTCCATTCTCTATCCCAGTGCCTTGGAAGTAATGGACTTTGCCCATGGCAAACTCAAGTTGGTGGGCATCAAGGCACTCAGTGGCGGACCTTTAGTCCATCAAAAAGTGAGTTCTTTGCGTGAACATATCCCCAACATAGACAGTAGAGTAGCCGCCATCTATCGTGATACTTCTGTTATCATGCCAGAAGGGGATACTGTAATTGAACCAGATGATGAAGTGTTCTTTCTTACAGAGTCCAAGCACATTGCCAATGTCATGAGTGAATTGCGTAAGGTGGAGAAAGATAATCGACGTGTCATAATTGCTGGAGGTGGACACATTGGGGAAAAATTGGCAATGGTTTTGCAAAACAAACATAGAGTCAAGATCATTGAGAATAATAGAGATAGATGTGAAGAACTCACCAATAGTTTATCCCGCACTGTGGTGCTAAATGGTTCTTGTGTAGATAAACGCTTATTGGTGGAAGAGAACATCGGCGGTTGTGACATATTCTGTGCCTTAACTAATAGTGATGAGATTAACATAATGTCTTGCTTGTTGGCAAAAAACTATGGAGCTAAAAAGACCATTGCCTTGGTGAGTAGCCCCAATTATGAAGAAGTTTTTGCCAAAGATGGCTTGGGTCTTAACATTGATAATATTATTGATCCCCAGCAAGTTACTATTAGCAGCATATTATCTTATGTGCGTAAAGGGGATGTTGTTAGAGCCCACTCTTTGCGGCATGGCGCTGCTGAAGCATTTGAAGTAATTGCTCATGGAGATGAGGAATCATCAGTTCTCATAGGTAAAAAATTGGAAGATATTGTGTTGCCTCATGGTGTCAGCATAGGTGCTTTGGTGCGTGGCAATAAAGTATTAATGGCTCACCGCAATGTCGTAGTAGAAGCAGAAGATCATTTGGTCTTCTTTGTAGTGGATAAAAGCAGCATAGAAGCATTGGAACAGTTGCTACAATCCTGATTATTCATAAGTATATCTATTTTAGTCTAGCCCATATAGTGTATAATTTAATAGCAGGATTATTGGCATAACTATTGACAGAACTATTGAATTAAATATGAAAAAAACAACACTATACGATAAACATATTGAGGCGAGTGCCAAGATGGTCGACTTTGCTGGTTGGGGTATGCCTCTGCATTATGGTTCACAAATTAGTGAGCATAAAAGTGTGCGTAGCGATGCTGGTATTTTTGATGTCTCCCACATGAGATTCCTGAGTATCGGCGGTGAAGACGCAACAGCATTCTTAAGGTTGCTTATTTGTGGAGATGTCCAGACCTTAATAGATGGACAAGGTCTGTATAGTTGCCTGCTCACCGAGCAAGGCGGTATCATTGATGATTTAATCGTTTATAAAATTAATAGCAACGACTATCGCATGGTAGTTAATGCTGGAACTGCTACCAAGGATATTGCTTGGATGGAAAAACAACTCAATGCTTTGGGCTTTGCGGGTAAAGTGACCCTGAGTGAGCATAATGATAAGAATATTTTGGCTTTGCAAGGTCCCAATGCTTGTGCTAAGTTTGCTGCTGCCTTCCCTGAATATGCTGCAGCACAAGAATTAGATAAGTTCCATTTTGCTAGCTATGCTGATGGAGATGTATTCGTAGCCCGCACTGGTTATACTGGTGAAGATGGTTATGAAGTAGTAATATCCGACTCTGTGGTAATTGATTTCTGGGACAAGTTGATGGCATCTGGTTTTGTTCCCACTGGTTTGGGCTGTCGCGACACCCTCAGGTTGGAGGCGGGAATGTCTCTCTATGGCAATGATTTAGACGAGGAGCATTCTCCTTTGAGTTCAGCACTTTCATGGGCAGTCCATTGGAATAAAGATGCTGCCGAACCGCGTGATTTTATTGGCAAGAATCACTTGCTACAAGAGAAAGAAGCAGGAGTGCAGCAAAAGATTGTTGGCATATATATGACCACACCTGGTGTTCTCAGAAGTGGCACTAAAGTCACTACTGAGCAGGGTGAAGGGGTTCTTACTAGTGGTGGATTTTCCCCTACTTTGAATCACTCCATTGCTTTAGCACGCATACCTTTCGCCCATAAAGGCAGTGAATGCTCATTGACAATAAGGGACAAAGAAGTGGCTGCTAAGATTGTCCGTCCACCTTTTGTCAAGGATGGCAAAGCCAACGAGAAAATGATTTATTAATATCTATATAACTTAATCAATTAACCAAACTAGCTAATATAATTATGAGCAAAAAACTTGAAGAATTGAAATACACTGATAGTCATGAGTGGGTTTCATTAGAAGGTGATACAGCAACTGTAGGCATCACAGAACATGCACAAGAACAACTTGGAGACATAGTATTTGTCGAAGTCCCTGAAGTTGGTGCAAACTTTACTGCAGGTGATAATGCAGCAGTCATTGAATCTGTCAAGGCAGCGTCGGACATTTTTTCTCCATTGGATGGTGAGGTTGTTGCGGCAAATGAGACATTGAGTGGCAGCCCTGAAATTGTTAACTCATCTCCTTATGAAGATGGCTGGTTGTTCAAAATAAAGGTATCTGCAGCAGATGTAAATAAACTTCTATCTTTGGAAGCTTACCAAAAACTAATTGATTCGTAACTTCACCTAGATCTAAATAACTCTTAACAATTAAATCGGTAGCGTGAGCAAAATTTCAACTAAACTTGAATCTGAAGGGATTAATAAATTATTGCAGCAAGATGACTTTATTCAACGTCATATAGGTCCCAATAATGATCAAGTGCAACAGATGCTTGAAGCGGTCGGCGTCAAAGATCTGGAACAACTCATTAATGAAACAGTTCCAGATAATATCAGATTGCAACGTGACTTAGCTCTTGAACCACCTTGCAGTGAACCAGATGCATTAGATTATCTAAAAGATATGATGTCCGCCAACAAGCTTAATAAATCATTGCTTGGTTTGGGCTATTACCCTTGTCATACACCGCCAGTTATTCTACGTAATTTCCTAGAAAATCCTGGTTGGTATACTGCCTACACTCCATATCAGGCAGAGATATCTCAAGGGCGTCTAGAACTTTTACTCAACTACCAGCAAATGATTGTTGACCTCACTGGAATGGAGTGTTCAAATGCTTCATTGTTGGATGAAGCAACTGCAGCAGCTGAGGCAATGGCCTTGGCAAAACGCACTGCCGGTAACAAAGGCAATAAGTTCTTTGCATCTAAAAAATGTTTCTTACAGACACTTGACTTGTTAAGAACACGTTCAGCACCTTTAGGTATAGAATTAGTAATAGGTGACATTAAAGAATATGAGAAAAACCCTGCTGATTATTTTGGAGTATTAGTGCGTTATCCAGATATGTCAGGTGAGATAACTGATTGGGCAGATCTAGCAACAATAGCTCACGATAATAAAGCACTGTTATGCATGGCAACTGATTTGCTAGCCTTAGTGTTACTTAAATCACCTGGTTCCATGGGTGCCGACATAGTATTTGGCAACAGCCAAAGGTTTGGCGTCCCTTTAGGATTTGGCGGTCCTCATGCGGCTTTCTTTGCGGTTAATCAAAAGCAACAAAGGAGTATGCCAGGACGCTTAATCGGGGTCTCTGTTGATGCCAAAGGCAAACGAGCACTAAGAATGGCACTGCAAACCCGCGAACAACATATCAGACGTGACAAAGCTACCAGTAATATATGTACTGCCCAAGTTCTACTAGCCAACATAGCATCACTATATGCTTGCTATCATGGTTATGAGGGCTTAGCTACTATAGCTACTCGAGTGCATCGCCTTACTTCCATAGTCAGCAAGTTCCTTAAAGAGAAGGGCTATGACTTGGCAACAGACAACTTCTTTGACACCTTGTCAATATTGCCATCAAGTGGTGCTAATCTTAAAGAAATTTCGGCTAAAGCAGAAGAACAAGGTTATAATTTTTTACTGCTCAAAGATAGCAATCTGCAAATGTCTTTTGATGAGACGACCAGCCCAAGTGATCTGGTAAATATTTTGAAGGTTTTTGGATGCTCTGTTGATGAGGATACTATTCTTGCTACTGGTACACAAGGCAACTATAACTTTAACCAGAAGCACTTGCGCACTGATGAAATCCTAACTCATCCCGTCTTTAACCAGTATCGCACTGAAACTAATATGATGCGCTATCTGCGTAAGTTACAACAAAAGGATATAGGTCTTGACCGTTCCATGATTGCCTTGGGCTCATGCACCATGAAACTAAATGCTGCCAGCGAGATGATCCCCATAAGTTGGGAAAAAATCAATGGCATACATCCTATTGCTCCGAAATCACAAATAGCTGGTTATGATAAATTTTTAGAAGAGTTTGAAGGCATGCTTAAAGAAATAACTGGCTTTGATGCTATAAGTTTTCAACCCAATTCTGGAGCTCAGGGAGAATATGCTGGGTTGTTAGCAATTCGCTCCTACCACTTAAGCCGCAAAGATAAAAATCGTGATGTTTGTCTCATACCCTCCTCAGCACACGGGACTAATCCTGCTAGTGCTGTCATGGCTGGAATGAAAGTTGTGGTAGTGGAGTGTGACGACAAAGGCAATGTCAATGTTCAAGATATGCAAGAAAAAATTGCTGCCAATGAAGGTGCCATAGCTGCCTTAATGATAACCTACCCTTCAACTCACGGAGTATTTGAGAGTTCCATAATGGAGATATGTGAATTAATCCATCAAGCAGGTGGGCTGGTTTACATGGACGGAGCCAATTTAAATGCCATGGTAGGCATAGCCCGTCCAGCAGATATAGGTGCAGATGTATGCCACATGAATTTACATAAGACCTTCTGCATCCCCCATGGCGGTGGCGGTCCAGGCATGGGTCCCATAGGAGTTGTCCATGACTTGGCTGAGTTTCTACCCAAGCATTGGAGTCATGTTGCAGTAGATGCTGTCGGCACAGAATTGAACTCAGTATCAGGAGCCCCCTATGGTAGTGCGAGTATCTTGCCCATATCTTGGGCTTACATTAAAATGATGGGTGCCAGTGGTCTTACATATGCGACTAAAATTGCCATACTCAATGCCAATTACATAGCAGTGCGACTAGAAAATCATTATCCAGTCCTATACAAGGGAGAGAAGGGTAGAAACGCTCATGAGTGCATATTTGATATTCGCGATATCAAGAAATCCTCTGGAATTAGCGAAGAAGATATAGCTAAACGACTCATTGATTATGGTTTTCATGCCCCAACTATGTCATTCCCCGTGGCTGGCACTTTGATGGTAGAACCAACAGAGAGCGAAAGCAAAGATGAGATTGACCGCTTCTGTGATGCTATGATTAGTATTAGAGAAGAGATTGATGCAGTGGAGAAGGGCAAGTCACTTTTAGAAGATAATCCTTTGGTTAATGCACCACATAATTTATCTGACTTATATAGTGACTGGAAACACCCCTATACAAAAGAACAAGCATTTTATCCATTGCCTTACTTACAAGAGGACAAATACTTCTCTCCAGTAAATAGGGTGAACAATCCTCACGGAGACAAGAACCTACTTTGTGTTTGTCCGCCGATGGAAGATTACACTTAATAGCTAATAATATATCAAGATGAAAATTGTATTTCTAGACAGGGAGACCTTTCCAACTGAAGTAAACTTTCCCCAACCATCCTTCCCCCACGAATTAGCTGAGCATGCCTATAGCAAACCAGAAGAGGTGGAGGACAGAATCAGCGAAGCAGATATTATTATCACCAACAAAGTTGTGCTTAATTCTACTAATTTGCCCAGTGCTAAAAACCTAAAGTTTATTGCTTTGACTGCCACTGGCAGCAACAATATTGACTTGGACTATTGCCGCAAAAATAACGTCCAAGTATCTAACATCCGTGATTATGGAACCCAAAGTGTCGTAGAACATGTGCTTGCCTTGATATTTACCTTGAGGCGTGATTTATTAGCATACAATGATATGATTCGTGCTGGTGCTTGGCAAGAGAGTCGCCAGTTTGTTTTGTTCTCCAGACCAGTGGTGGATATCAAAGGTGATGTTTTGGCAATAGTCGGCAAGGGGAACTTGGGACAAACATTGGCAAAATATGCAACTGCTTTAGGTATGGAGGTTATTTTTGCTGAGAGGCCCAACATATCTGATGCAACCCAAGTGCGTGAAGGTTATGTTGAGTTTTATGAAGCACTTAGCAAATGTGACATATTAAGTTTGCACTGCCCTTTGTCCGAGGACAATGCTCGCATGATGGGTGCCAAAGAATTTGCTAGGATGAAGAAAACCTGCTTGTTAATTAACACAGCAAGAGGTGGATTGATTGATGAACAAGCATTGGCAGATGCCCTTACCAATGGCGAAATCGCTGGAGCAGGAATTGATGTGGTGGATGGCGAACCGCCGCCTGCTACTAACCCACTGCTAAAGTTGACAGATAAAAGTAATCTACTCATCACCCCTCATACTGCTTGGATTAGCCGTGCGGCATTGGATAATGCAATCCAACAAAACCTAGAAAATCTAGAAGCATTCGTGGCTGGGTCACCGATTCGCCTGCTCACTTAAGTCGCTCCTAAAATCCTTCGAGAGTCAAAAGTTAGGTTAGGGCTGCATAATTATCTAGCGGAATGGAAATTATAAAAAATTTTACTTTATCCCTCCCAGCCATTAATATTAATGGAGATTATGTTAGACCTCGACTGAAGTATCTCTCCTTATGTTTTTGTCGCTGAAGGAATGATTTTGGTGTGAGTGTTTTTGAAATTGATGATGCCGGTTTCTTATCCCATGTAACGAAAACGGGAGATACTCCTGAAGTTAATTTAGCTCAAGCCAATGGTATTACAATAGCTAAAGTTGGTGACACCTTCTATCTGTTCGTTGCTGGTAGTTTGGATGACGGCATAAGTGTTTTTGCCATAAAAGATGACAAATAGCAACTTTGGCAAGAATTGTTAATTTCCGTATCTGTTAAAAATTAATTAATTTTCCCAACACAGGGAAGTGTTTTTGAGTATAATGGGGACAGCAACGTAAAAATTGCGAAAGAAAATTGTTAGTACCCTCAGCACAAAATTATGTACAAACACCCACAGACCTTTACAAGGACTTTGTCTCTTGTGGAGTACCCTTGCTCTTTAACTAAAGTAATAAAATCAGTTATTGGGATAATTGCTATATCAGGCATTATTGCTTGCAGTAGTTCACCAACAAAGATATCATCGGCCGATGAGAGTTTGCCTTTAAAACTAGAACGTGAATATCTAGGACCTGACCTTTGGGAAATGGTGGAAGAAGATTACCAGTTCGCTCCTAAACATTATAGACATCGCCTAGTTAAAAAATATGTTAGCCGTCTTAAAGCAAACAAGGATTATGTCCAGGAAGTTAATCAACGCGCTTCGGTATTTCTTTATCACATAAGACAAGAGTTGAAGAAACGTGGAATGCCGGCCGAGTTCGCTTTATTACCAGCAGTAGAAAGTGGCTATGATCCTTATGCATTCTCTCATGCTGGGGCGTCTGGCTTATGGCAATTCACCGAACGTACTGGTAAAGCATTTGGCTTGGATACTATATGGTGGTATTCTGAGAGACGCGATTTTGAAGAATCAACTAAAGCTGCATTGGATTATCTAGAGTATCTGTATAAAAAATACAATAACTGGGAGTTGAGTTTAGCCGCTTACAATGCTGGAGAAAAACGTGTTAATAAGGCGATGAGGCATAACAAAGCACGGGGGCGTTCCACTGATTACTGGTCATTGTCTGCCTTACCTCGGGAAACAGAAGAATATGTGCCAAGGTTGATTGCTTATAGCTATGTATTTAGTAAACAGATGCGCGAAGAAATGGGCATAGAAACAGTCCCAGCCCAAAATGTATGGGTTAAGGTTCCGCTGAGCCATCAAGTTCCATTGGCTGAAATAGCCGATGATGCGCGAGTTGACGAGGAAAAATTCTATCTATTAAATGCTGGCCATAATCAGTGGGTAACCTCTCCCTATAAAGGTTATCTATATGTGACTTTTGAGGAATATCCAAGAATGCAAAAAGTATTAAGTGGATTTCAGAAAGATGCTCGCCTCTGGGTAAGTTATCAGATCAAGAAAGACGATGATCTTGGTAGCATAGCTGCCCAGTTCAATGTAACTGAAAATAGCATTCGCCAGTTCAACCGAGTTGCGCAATTGAAGCCCGACAGTTATCTTGTATTGCCAGTGCAAAGTTCGGAGATTCAATATCTGCAGCAAAAAGAGGATCCACCAAGGTATCTACTAGTAGAAGGCAACCTACAGAATCACCGCATTAGGAAGGGAGAGAACCTAGATTCCATTGCCAAAAGCTATAAGGTCTCCGTGTCAAGCATCCAAAAAATTAACGACATATCCAACCCGAATAAGATAAGAGCAGGGCAGAAGATTGTCGTCAAAGAAAACAAGCATTTGCAAAGCCCTAAGGTCTTGCTGTCCGAAAACTATGAAAGAGAAGTCATCCGAACTGTCTATTATCGGGTCAGAAGGGGAGACACCTTGCATAGCATAGCTAGGAAGTTCAATCTTAGACCTGAAAAGATACTGAAGTGGAACCGCGGCAAGTCACTGGGCAATCGTATTTATGCGAAACAAACAATCAAATTACGTTTGGACGTAACTGACTTGTAGAATGATACATTATTAACACAGCATTAACTATATGAAAAAAATTCTATTAATTGTCATAGCTCTTGTTATGACCCAAATATACTTGAAGGCGAATGCGGCTGATTCAAGTATTAAGAGACATGCCTTAGCGATATATGACTCTGCTAAATACAAAGCAAATTATAAAAAGTTCTCTTTCGTAAACCCTTCCGCACCTAAACAAGGGCAGCTAACTAGGGGAGGGTTTGGCACCTTTAATAGTTTGAATGGCTTCATACTGCAGGGTAATCCAGCAAGTGGTATAGGTCTTATCTATGACACCTTGACTTATCATGGCCCCGAAGAGGCATTCACTGAATATGGATTGTTGGCAAAGACCTTGGAGATTCCCCGTGGCGATAAAATTGATTGGATCATTTACCATCTCCATGATTCTGCTAAGTTTAGTGATGGCAAGCCAGTAACCGCAAAAGATGTAGTATTTAGTTTCAATCTTCTCATGTCTAAAGGTCAACCTCTATATAGAGTATATTATGGTGATGTGGCTAAAGTTGAAGCATTGGACAAACATAGAGTGAAGTTTACTTTTAAGCATAGTAATAATAAAGAATTACACTTAATTCTTGGGCAACTACCAGTATTACCGCAACATTATTGGAAAGGCAAGGACTTCACTAAGGTGTCTTTGGATGCCCCCATAGGATCAGGTCCCTACACCATTGGCGAAATTAAACCAGGTCGCAGTATAACCTATGAACTAAATCCTAACTACTGGGGCAAGGACCTTCCAGTCAATCGTGGTCGTCATAATTTTGCCAAGGTTAAGTATCAATATTATCGCGATTTGACTATATTACATGAAGCATTTAAGTCGGGTGCAATAGATGTGAAAGCAGAGAATCAAGCTTCTCGCTGGCATAATGGCTATGATTTCCCCGCTCTTAAGCAAGGCAAGGTTATCAAAAAAGAGTTTAAACAGGATCGCAATCAAGGAATGCAGGCATTTGCTTTTAACACCCGCAGAGATATGTTTAAGGACGCTAAAGTTCGCCAGGCCTTAGGACTTGTCTTTGACTTTGAGTGGTCCAACAAGAATTTGTTTTTTGGCAGTTATACCAGAAGTGAGAGTTTCTTTAGCAACAGTGAGTTAGCTGCAACTGGCAAACCAACGCGTGCAGAATTGAAGTTACTCCGCCCTTATAAAGGTAAGTTGCCTGCCGAGGTTTGGGAAGCAGTTCCTAAACAACCACGCAGTGACTCAGCCGGCGGCATCCGTGCCAATATTCGCCAAGCAATATCCCTGCTTAAAGAAGCGGGTTGGGAACTACAGAATGGCAAACTCGTGCAGAAGAGCACTGGCAAGAGAATGAAGTTTGAAATTTTATTGGTGCAGAAGGCATTTGAAAGAATAGTTAATCCCTATATCAAGAACCTGCAACGTCTTGGAGTGGATGCTTCAGTGCGACTAGTGGATACCACTCAATATATTAATCGTGCCCAGAGTTTTGATTTTGATATGACTATAGTTAGCTTTGCTCAGAGTGAGTCACCTGGGAATGAGCAACGTAACTTTTGGGGTAGCGAAGCAGCAGATAAGCAAGGTAGTCGCAACTTCATAGGTATCAAAGATCCTATAATTGATGAAATAATAGAAGGTCTGATAAATGTATCCTCGCGTCAAGAACTAATTGCCTATTGTAGAGTTCTAGATCGTATACTTTTGGCAGGTCACTATCTAGTCCCTCAGTGGCACATAGCATCCGATAGAGTTGCCTATTGGAACAAACTAGCTCATCCGAGCAAGAGCCCAGCCAGCGGAGTAGAGTTCTCTTCTTGGTGGGCTAAATAACCGCTTCTGAATAATCTAACTGTGCTTGTGGTTGGCTATTCATTGGATTCAAAGTTTATCCGCGGGTCTATGATAGTATAGGTAATGTCACTGACAATCTTTAGTAATAGCCCCAGCAGAGTAAAGATATACAAAGACGCAAATACCACAGGATAGTCACGATTGACTATTGCTTCAAAGCCCAACAAACCTAATCCATTCAAAGAAAAGATTATCTCTATTAATAGAGAGCCAGTTAGGAATACACCAACTAATAGGGCTGGCACACCAGCTATTATTAGCAGCATGGCATTGCGAAATATATGCTTGTAAAGAACCTCACGGAAACTCAATCCTTTGCATAGTGCAGTCCAGGCATACTTCTTATTTATTTCTTCAAGGAAAGCATTCTTAGTGAGTATGGTTAAAGCAGCAAACCCACCAATTGACAAGGTGATAGTAGGCAAAGTAATATGCCACAGATAGTCCAGAATCTTTCGCCACCAACTAAGTTCAGAGAAGTTGTCTGATACCAGCCCGCTCAGAGGGAATATTTGCCAGAAACTGCCACCAGCAAATACTATTAACATTATTATTGCTAATAAGAATCCTGGTATGGCATATCCTATGATTACCGCCATACTAGACCAAGCATCAAATTTACTACCATTGCGAACTGCCTTGGCAATGCCGAGTGGAATGGATAGGAAGTAGACCAATAAGGTGGACCATAGACCCAAAGATATTGATACCGGCAAGGTCTCCCAGATTAAACTAGTAACCTTGCGTCCTTTGAAGAAACTTTCACCAAAATCAAATGTGATATAGCTCTTCAGCATTAGAAAAAACCTCTGTAGTGGTGGCTTATCAAAGCCATAGAGAACTCTCAATTCATCAATAAATTCCTGTTCTAAACCTTGACTGCCACAATAAGAGCCGAGACATTCGTTATTAAATTGCAGAGCATTAGAGAATTGGGAAGTCGCATCCGCATTCTCAAAAGTTAATTGCGCTAGGGTTTGTTCTATTGGACCGCCTGGTGCTCCTTGCACCAGAGCAAAGTTGATAATCATTATTCCCAACAGAGTGGGGATGATCAATAATAATCTTCTTAGGATATAGCCAGTCATTTATGTCTTGTGTTTAGGGCTTGGGTAGAGTGACCCCAGTTTGCTGTTGGTATTTGCCTTTACGTTGTTTATAAGTAACGGCACATTGCTCATCTGATTGCAGAAAAAGTAATTGAGCGACGCCTTCATTGGCATATATCTTAGCTGGCAGGTTGGTCGTGTTAGAGAACTCTAAAGTAATGTAGCCCTCCCATTCTGGCTCAAGTGGTGTGACATTAACCACTATGCCACAACGAGCATAAGTTGATTTGCCAACACATATAGCTAAAACATCGGATGGGATACGCAGATATTCTACTGTGCGTGCCAAGGCAAAAGAGTTTGGAGGGATTATGCAATGGGGACCGTTCATATCCACGAAGCCCTTGCTATCAAATGACTTAGGGTCAACTACAGCCGAGTGCACATTAGTAAAAACCTTAAACTCATCAGCGCAACGTACATCATAACCATAGCTGGATAGACCATAAGATATCTTGGGTTCATCTTCTGCTGTGCGTATTTGATTCGCCACGAATGGCTCTATCATTTTGTGCGACTCTGCCATTTTGGCGATCCACTTATCGGATTTAATTGTCATTGAGCTATAGGACCTTCCCAATAAATGGAAAAATCAATAAACTTTGCATATTTTTGTTAAGTAACATATTAATATAGTATAGGACACTTTAGATTCCGATAGCTATCGCAACGTTTCTATTAATAAAAAAGGGATGATAAAATCATCCCATGAAGATAAAACTAAACAACAAACGTTGCTAATCTTATGTATAATTATACAAGATTAAATGCAGCAGAGAGGCTATTT
>JAAOII010000139.1 GCA_015163845.1 Candidatus Portiera sp. | reverse complement strand
TCATTAAGCATTCGCCCAAGTAATCAAGATATTGAACTTGGCTTGGCAATAGCCGCAGCAATTAAGGATTATAATAAAGTTGAAGAATACAAAAACTTGTTGGAAAAACTTAACTAACATATTTAAACTACAAGCAAATGAGCGAAAAAGAATTAGATAGCAATCCTCCTGAACAGCAGGAAGAACAAATCATCCCTTCTTACGAGGAACTAAAAAATCAACTCAGTAAGTTGATTGAAAAGACGCGAGTAAAAAGCGGGCGTTCTGTTGATGACATCGCCTATCAGATGAACATACCTGTACCCAATCTAGTTGGGATGGAAAATGGTACGGCATATGACACAATGGAGAAGGTCTTTATTAGGGGCTATCTTATTAATTATGCCAAGGCATTAGAACTAGATAACAGTGACTTCATGGAATTACTCAATGCAGTTTACATAGCCCGCGAAAATGATGATACCAATCAACGTAAAAGTGAGGCACAAAAACCGGTGCAGGCATATGGCTTACGTGACTTAGAAAAGCGCGATGAGCTACCTTTGATGAAAATTATACCCCCTATACTAATTACTCTTGTTGTAATTGGTGGTGGCTTCTATTGGCAGTTGTCCAGTCCCCCTTCAACCAAACCTTTAATAAATATAGAGGAACAAGAGATTGACTCGTCAGAATTAGTATCCTATACTGACGAATATCAGAACAATACAGAGTATGATGAATCTACTCAACAAAATAAAGAAAAAGCAGTTCAAGATCTCTTATCTTTCAAGTTTCTGGAGGAATCATGGCTTGAGGTTATAGATAGCAAGGGTAAGAAATTAGCCTGGCAATTATTTGGGCCCGGTCAGTCAGCTACATTTATTGGTGACCCTCCTTATTCATTAGTTATAGGTAATGCTAGGGGGACTTTAGTTAAATTCAATGATACAGAAGTGGGACTACTAAAGTTTACTGACCAGGATAATGTAGCTCGCCTCGCTTTGCCGCTTAATTAAAATCACGAATGTTTTATAAATATAACATTCCGAGACGTAAATCGCGGCAGATAATGCTCGGCAACTTACCAATAGGAGGGGGAGCACCTATAGCAGTTCAGTCCATGACTAATACTGACACTTTGGATACAGCTGCCACCTTAAAGCAAGTAAAACAAATTCAAGGGCATGGTGCTGATTTGGTGCGTATATCAGTTCCTAGTATTGAAGCAGTAGATGCCTTCACCAAAGTTCGCAATGCTGTAGAGATTCCTCTTATAGCCGACATACACTTTGATTATAAAATTGCCTTAGCAACTATAGAAGCAGGAGTTGATTGCCTCAGGATAAATCCTGGCAACATAGGCAAGCAGGATAAAATTCGCGAAGTTATACACGCCGCCAAAGATAAAGGAGTTCCCATTCGCGTCGGCGTCAACGCTGGTTCTTTAGAAAAGGATTTGCAGAAGAAATACGGTGAACCCAATCCTCTTGCATTAGTTGAATCAGCAATGCGCAATATAGATTATTTAGATAAATTTGACATGCCTGACTTCAAGGTTAGTGTTAAAGCATCAGATGTAATGATGGCAGTTGAGGCCTATAGAATACTTGCCAAGAAGATAGAACAACCTCTGCACATAGGTATTACTGAAGCAGGCGGACTACGCAATGGTGCGGTAAAATCTTCCATGGGATTAGGTGTATTACTAATGGAAGGCATTGGCGACACGCTCAGAGTATCTTTAGCAGCAGATCCAGTTGAAGAAATTAAGGTTGGTTGGGATATGCTTAAGGGATTACGAATCCGCAATCGTGGCATAAATATAATCGCTTGTCCAGGTTGTGCCCGCCAAAACTTTGATGTGATCCAAGCAGTTAACCAACTGGAAAATGAACTTGAAGATATAGCAACTCCAATGGATGTTGCAGTTATCGGTTGTGTCGTTAATGGACCAGGTGAAGCAAAAGAGTCAGGAATAGGATTAACTGGTGGGAAAAAAGAAAGCTTGATATACATGGGCGGTAAGGCACATAAAAAAGTAACGAATGATAACCTAGTTGATGAACTATCAAAACTGGTCAGGGATGAAGTCGCAAAAACAATAGCAAAATCTAAATAATTAATATATTCTAATATGAACAAGCACTTAGCATTGTATCTCAAAGGAGTGGCTATGGGTATTGCTGATTTAGTCCCGGGGGTATCTGGGGGAACAATTGCACTTATAAGTGGTATCTACTACAAACTTATAACTTCATTAGCTAAAATTGATTTGGCATTCTTTAGCAAAATGCTCAGATTCAAATTTGCATCTTTACAAAAGGACTATGATATTCTCTTCTTCATAGTTTTAGGCACGGGGATACTCAGCGGCATAGCTGGTGGAGCTAGCTTAGTGCATTATGCTCTGGATAATTATTCCCCAGTAATATATTCTTTGTTTGCTGGAATGATAATCGCTTCCGCCATCAGCTTAATTGATAGAACAATCCTTAAGGCACTCGCCATGTGGGTTGGGATTATTTTAGGTTTCTTGTTGATCTTTGGTATACAAGTTAATTTACCTTGGACACCTTTAGCTATTTTCTTTGCTGGCGGCTTAGCTATATGTGCGATGTTATTGCCAGGTATTTCTGGTAGCTTAATTTTAGTATTATTGGGATTATATGAACCAATAATTAATGCCTTGATTGCTTTAGACATTTTTCACATCTCATTTTTCATCGCTGGAGCACTGACCACATTATTTGGTTTCAGTAGGTTAATTCTGCTCAGCTTACAAAACTATAAAAAGCAAACAGAAGGTTTTATAGCTGGATTAATGTTGGGAGTTCTGCCAAAATTGTGGCCTTGGCAAAGCAGTGAGTATTCACTGGAACTTATGTCCCCGGCAGCTTATAGTACACATGGAACTTCTTCTTATATAGTGGGGGTGATAATTGCTTTTATAGCTGGTTTAGCAATGATCTTTGCCCTGCAAAAAATTAGACACAGACCCCAGAAGAATTAATTTTTATTCAGTATTATATCTACTGGATTTATTGATACGCTTCCTTTGCGTAATTCAAAATATATTCTTCCATTGTTGTAAGCATTTCCCACCACTGAAATTGTCTGCCCCTTCTTAACTTCATCATCATTGGCAACTAATATTTCAGAGTTTTCAGCATAAACGCTAAGATAACCATTGCTATGACTAATAAGAATTAGCTTGCCATATTGCTTGAGTTCCGAACCCACATAAATAACTTTGCCATTATTGGCAGCTCTAACTTTAGATCCGGTTGACGCAAAAGCATGAACCCCTTTACGCTCGTCCACATCATCATAGTTGGGCTTCCCACGTAATGGCCATATCCAGCCACTATTTGACAAAGGAGGAGGAGTATTATCAATGAACCCTATGCTCGCTTTGGATCCAGAAGGGGCTGCAGCACTTGGTGCTTTAGTCGCACTCGTAGATGCGGTCTTCTTAACTGGTTTCTTTTTGCTGGTCTTGGATTTCCTGCTTGTGGTTTTAGTTTGTTTGTTCTTTTTAATCTTCTTCTTTGAATTGTTTTTTAAGTTGGGCTGCTCTTTACCTTTTTGTAATACTAACTCTTGACCAGGATATATAATAAAATTTTTACCCAATTTATTGGTTGCTGCTATTTCTTTATAATCCAATTCATAGGCGCGAGCTATACTAAAAATACTATCTCCTTGTTGGACTAGATATTTATTAGGGACTTCTTGTATAGCATCTGTTCTCGTGGGTTTGCCGGTAAGATAGGTTATAGTAACGCCGCCTATAACTTCTTGCTGCACGCTTTTATTGGAAGTTGCACAAGAACTAATAAAAACTCCAATGATTAATATGAAGAATATGGCAACCTTGCCTTTATTATTTCTAATCATTTGCCGACACATTCTTTAATCCTTCAAGCATGGGCACAAATACAACTTCATCAAAATTCTTGGTGCTCACCTTGCCATTATTGGCAAGTACCAGAGTTAATTTTTGTCTAACTCCATCACCTATTGGAACAACCAAACAGGCATTCGGAGCTAACTGCTTTAGTAAATTTTTAGGCACGCTGGAAGTGGCAGCCGATACTATTATCGCATCAAATGGTGCTTTCTCCTCCCAGCCCTCAAAGCCATCTTTATGAGCTAAATGAATATTTTTTTGCCCTAACTTATTGATGTTAGCTACTGCTCTCGTATAAAGAGAATTTATTCTTTCAACTGCATAGACCTCATTGAATAATCCAGATAATACAGACGCTTGGTAGCCGCATCCTCCGCCAACTTCCAAAATCCTATGGCGTCTAGCTTTAAGAGTTACCATTGCATCAAGAACAATTTCAGTTATTCTCGCCACCGTTAAAGGTTGAGATATAGTTTGCTGCCACCCGATTGGCAAAGGAATATTCTCATAAGAACGATGACTAATAGCACTATCTACAAATATATGGCGCGGAACTTTACCCATGGCATCTAATACCTCAGTATTGCGGACACCTTCCTTTTCCAGCATTTCAACCATCTTTTCACGCACTCGTGATGAAGTCATGCCAGTGCCGTCTAATGCTTTATTAGAATCTCTATTCATAGATATATTTCATAGATATATTATAGGGGGATATATTATAGCGGGGTAGATTCTTTTTTAGTAAGATTAGCCACGGTGGGTTTAAATACCGTTACTCTTACTGTCAACATAACTTTCATTGCGAAAACCTCTTCTAGTCCTAATCTTGTGCGACTGGCAATAAGTTTTATTTTAGATCCTCGGGCTCCAAGAACTATTGCCCTATGTTGTTCTTTACGCACCTGCAAAGTTAATTTAATAAACCTAATTTTTTTAGGTATGAATTTATATTCTGGATTTTGTTCACCTTGAAATCTCATTCCTGGCCGCCTACGACTCTCGCTTAATTTATCTTCTAATGAATCACACACAACACTCGCACCAAAAGGAATCTCTTTATGGAGTTGTAGAAACACTTGTTCTCTTAGCAGCTCGCTGGAAATAAACTCATTCTTGTTAATATTACTAACCTTGGGATCATATGCGAAAGGTGCTGCTGGCAATTTGTCCAACAATTTATCTCTTAGCAGATTAATATTATTACCATTCATTGCCGATACGGCTATGACATCTTCAATCTCTACCCCAGCATTTTTACCGCCATTAATTATCTTTTCAGTAAGAGGGAATATATCATCTTTACGTTTTAGTAAATCAACTTTATTAATTGCTACCAAAACAGGAACTTTTTGCGTGGCAATAAATTCAAAAAATTGGTCAAGATGCTTAATGCTCGGATCAATAGCATCAATGACTAGCAAAATTATTTGCCCTTCATATAGGCCTTGAAACATTTGTTGTCTAATCAAATTTCTCATTGTTACCGCACTGGTACCAAAGGCACCGGGGGTATCCACTAATACTGCTTGATACATATCTTGAGTTACAACTCCATAAACAACTGTCCTAGTTGTTTGCGGTTTTGATGAGATTATGCTTATTTTCTCCTCGGCAAGAGCATTCAACAGAGAAGATTTACCAGCATTAGTAACTCCAGCCAATGCAACATGGCCACAAAAGCTTTCTTTATTTAGTTTTTTTATCGTCATTATTTAATCTATACTAAGCTGCCGTATAGTCCGTGCAATGTTGCACGGGCGGCTTCCTGTTCAGCTTCCTTACGACTAGCCCCCTTACCAACAAACTTTTCGTTACGATTTGGCACTGTGCATTGAATAAGGAACTCCCTAGTATTGGACGCCAATCTTCTTTCTTTTTTTAATATGTATTCTGGAACACTATGATAGTTGGATTGAATAATTTCTTGTAATCGTGTTTTGTAGTCCTTATAAACATCTGTAATATCAATAGCAAGAAGCTCATCATTAAAGAGATTAATTACCACCGGCCTTGCCGCATCCATCCCACCATCAACATAGACCGCTCCGATTACCGCTTCCACAGCATCACTGATTATAGAAGTTCTTATAGATTTGTTTGTTATGTTTTTATTCTCAGCCATTCCTACTCTTATGAATTCACGAATATTAATTTGCCCAGCAATTTTCTGTAAAGATGGTTTGCTAACAATTCTGGCGCGGATACGACTAAGAACTCCCTCTCTAGAGTTCGGATACTTACTATATAAGTAATCACTGATAACCAAATTAAAAGTTGCATCACCCAAAAACTCTAAACGTTCATTGCTATCAGAAGTTAAGCTCCTATGTGTCAGTGCCAAACTCAATAGATAAATATTCTTAAATTTATAATCTATGCTTTCCTCGAACTTATCCAAAACTGCCATGAGGCCTTTTGACACTGTCTTGTGGTTGTTATCTACTTTGCTATTCATTAACTTATTACTATTTTATTACTACCTTATTACTACCTTATTACTACCTTATTACTACCTTATTACTACCTTATTATTGTATCAACTATTCGTTTTTATAAACTAAATTAAAATCTTAAACTATCAAGTCGCGATTTAATATCAACTTGATTAGCTAAATCATTTGGATCCAACTTTTTACCAGAAATATCACTTATCCGCACCAACGATGACTGAGGATCTGCCAGAGTGCCATTGACCTTATAGACCGCACTACTAAATCTATTGAAAAAGTCACCACCGGCAATATCAATAGATATTAGTAGTGGTGCTAAAGCTGATGCTCCCAATATTAAAGCAGTTATAGGCAAGATGCTAGTAGTTGGAGACGTGGCTATAACATTTGCATCAAGTTTATCATCTGCAATTACATAATGGCCTGAAGCATCTATCTTAACAAAAGGAAAAATTATCTTGCTTTCTTCTTGCAAAACATATTTACCCTTTTCTAAATCCATATTAATGTTTGCTCCGCGATAGGTTACGGTATTATTAGAGTTTGACCAAGACGAGAAGTCACCAGTTACAGCTCTTACATAACTATTGATGTTTAAAAAACCTACAACATTTATTAGAACATTAGCCCGATCACTTACTAGAGTGCCACGATTACTTGAAATGCTTAATGAACTACTAGCAGAATCATACCACTTATGAAAATCTTTATTATCTCCTTGCCAAGCCCAATCAAAATGCAAGTCCACATCTCGTGCTGCAATATTTTTAATATAGGAAGAATCCATATCGCCATCCAGATCCAAAACCAAGGATAATTTACTCGCTGCTGAAGAAGTCCTCTCCCAAATAAATTCTCCTCTAGTCGCAAGTCCTATGATATTGCTATCTTTTATATTCAAGCTGATCCTAGATGGAGTTGTGGCAATATTAGCACTAATGCTACCAATAAAATCACCTTCATAATATATGCTCTGGACGGTTAAATCAACTGCAGGAAACTTGGAGAAGTTCTTTGGGGGAGTGATTATTCCTGGAACATAGTCCACCAAACGTTTTATTATTTCCTCGGACTGCTGCTTAGATTTTTCCTTGCTGCCCTTATCGCCGCTAGCTTTATCATCGACATCCTCAAGTATAGACACTCCATAGATATCTGCAGTAACCTTATATGCAGATTTATCTAACATAAATTTACCGCTTGCCTGATACTCTTGCGGCTGCTGAAAAGAGAAGTCAACCCAAGAGCTCTCCTGAGAATTATAATCAAAATTAACATAATCATACTTACTACCCTTCCATTCAAACTTGCCTACATTTATATCTGCATAGGGGAACTTCTCAATATATTGATTAATGCCTTCATATATTGATCTATAAAAATCATCGGAATTTCCTGACTTCTTATTAGATGACTTGGCGAAGTCCCCTCCAGTTAATCCCAAACTAGACAGAAACTCATACCAAATATCAAAGTTAAGACGGTTTGCTGGCAACAATTCTATAACTCCCCCCTTAGCTATGGTCAAACGGTTAGGCGAAGAAACTCGTTTCCCCGGAACTCTCAATTCCACTCCCACGACATCATCATCTTCATCCCGCCAACCTAAAAATAATTCTCTCCCTAATGAAACATATTTGACAGAATGCTTAGCCCTATCTGATTTAGCAATAGTTAATGGCATACTCGCTTTGGCTCGTTTTTGTAACGGATAGGGTAAGTTCAATGCTATGCCCCGCATGTCAGAAGTTACTAGGTAATCAGATAGCAAAAGTGATCCTTTTCCCTCAGTATATGCTTCAAGGTTAAATCTTCCCTTACCACTGACATAGGGATATGTAATTTTAGGAATGGTCAATAGCCCCGACACCTGTAGAACATTGCCTTTAGGGTTATCGGAAAAAGTGCCGACAATTTCTTCACCTTGATAATAACCAGTCAAATTCCCAGTATATCCGAGTTCTGAAACCCCAACGGAGCCAGTTATATTAGCTATTTTATAAGTAGGTGAATTAGTCAAACTCACCTCACTTTGCATGGTCTGTAGGTTTAAGTCGGCATTTAAGAATTCTTGCGAACGTAAATTATATTGGAACTCCCAATCGCCAAAGGCAACTCCTCTTGCTTGCCAATTTACTGGTTCGCTATCATCATCATTAATAATATAGTCATATAACAAATCAGGTGCTGTTGCCAAATTAATCTTCCCTGTTCCACCTAAAGCAAAGTCGGCAGTGGCAATATCAACCAACCCATATCCCGACTCAAGCACAGCAATATCTCCTATATTACCTCCATCAGGTAATAGGACTTTCAAGTCATCTTGAGTCATAAAGATATCAAACTTCGGTGCTTTTATAGGTTCCTTATCTTCGCGATATACTAAAGTCCCATCCGCCAATGAAATACCCAGCTCAAATATACTCTGATCTGATCCAAAGTATTTAACATCACCACGCACAGATAAAGCAAGTTCGTTAGTCATCCCACCAACAAGTGATTTATTTAACCATTGTGCTGTATTCTCTTGCAGCGCTAACCAAGGAATAAAAGAGCGTGTTTGTCGAATATCCAGATTACTCCCAC
>JAAOII010000138.1 GCA_015163845.1 Candidatus Portiera sp. | reverse complement strand
TTTGTATATGCGTAAAAAGAATAAGAATGATACTCTCATGGTCGCCGAGGATAGAGACGATTATCTCAAAGACATAGAACAGATGACTTTCCCTGGTCTGCTTAAAGAGTCCAAGAAAATAGAAAAGATGATGCGTGAGGCAGCTAAGGAACTTAAGTTTGAAGAAGCAGCCCGTTTGCGTGACCGCTTAACCGACTGCAAAGAGCGAACCATTTTTGTTAGAGGGCAGGGATAACTTGCAACCAAGCATAGCGATAACTTGCAACCAAGCATAGTGATAACTTGCAACCAAGCATAGTGATAACTTGCAACCAGCAATAGCGATAACTTGCAACCAGCAATAGCGACAGCGATAGTGACAAATGGCTCTTAAGATTACCGATACCTGCATTAATTGCGATGTATGTGAACCAGTATGCCCCAATGATGCTATATATGAAGGCGAACTTATCTACGAGATTGATCCTAAATTATGCACTGAGTGTGTTGGGCATTTTGATAAACCACAATGTCAAGTCGTCTGCCCAGTGGAGTGTATCCCTTGGGACGACGACTACCAAGAGACGCAAGAAGAATTGATGGCAAAATCAAAGCGACTCCAAGAGGAAAGAGATGCCCAAGATAAAGAACACGATAAAGAACAAGATGAAGACGACGACTAACTATAACCTAAGCAAGCCCCTAAGAATAGTGACTAGGTCGAGCAGCTTGGCTGTGTGCCAGTCCAGCATGATTGGCAAACAACTTACAAACATCCACAAGGGCTTAACCTATGAGTTAGTAAAGGTCGGCAACTTACCAGTAAATCACAAGGACTCTTTTGTCAAGTTATGTGAAGAGTGCTTGACCAAAGGAGATGCTGATTTAGCAGTTCATTCAGCCAAGGACTTACCCATCCAATCACGCAAGGGTTTAGAAATTGCCGCCTATTGTCGACGGGAAAACCCTCTGGATGTAATTATTTTTGCACCAGAATATGAGATGGCAAAGCGTTCAGCTACTCCTATAAAAATAGGCACTGCCAGCCCAAGAAGGAGAGTGCAACTAATGAATCAATCTCAGGAATATCTAGTGGAAGGTTTACGTGGTAATATCACCACCAGAATTGAAGCACTCAAACCAGAAACTGCTACACAAGAGAACCCTACAAAAAGCAAGTTAGATGCCATAGTATTAGCTGCTGCTGGACTTATTCGCCTACAACGCACCTCAATCATATCCCATTATCTTACGCCAGCTGAAATGGTGCCGGCGGCTGGGCAGGGTGCCTTGGCATTACAGTGTCTAACCTCCAGAGAAGATATCAAGGATCTAACCAAACAACTCAAACATCAGCCCACAGAATTATGCTTGACAGCTGAGAGACATTGCTGTCATTTGTTAGGAGCCGATTGCGATTCTGCTGTTGGGGTCTATGCTTTCCTCAGCGAAGATGTAATGCACATTTATTCCATGGTCGGAGATATCTCCACTAATAAAATTATTCAAGTCCGCCAGCAGTTACCTGTCTTAGGTGGCGACTTTGATGAGATGCAAGAAAAGGCAAAACTAGCTGGCGAGTTGGTAGCAAATGAGTTAATTGAGCAGGGAGCCAATAACTTCATCTACAAAAGAACTCCACCCACAAAATAATTAAAGCAGCAGCAATCTAGAGCAAGTGCCAAAGCATACAATATTAATTCCTCGCCCTGCATCTTCCTCAACTACTCAACTAATAAGTGAGTTAGAGCAACGTGGCTTGGCAGTAATCAAGCAACCACTCATATCAATCCAGCAAATTCAACCTATAGAGTTACGTTCTTATACTGAGATTTGTAGCTATGACTGGCTGGTGTGCGTCAGCGAAAAAGCAGTGAAGTTTTGGGTGGATGCTATAGTTTGCAGTGGCAAGGGTTTTGATAAGCAGCAAATATTGAAGGGGTTACCGCCAATTTGGGTGCCCGGGGCAACTACAGCTGAGTGTGTCAGGCAACATGGTGGCGAGGCAAGGATACCTGAGGGCAGTGGCTCACCAGCCATATATAAGGCGATGCTTAACTCCTTCGGTGATGATCCAACCAAGCTCAAGGAGCAAAAAATTCTAATAATCTGCGGTAAAGAAGGAGGCAAAGAGTTTGCTAGATTATTAGGTCGCAGCATTGATAAAGAATTGGTTTATCAGACAAACTCGTTTCCAGTTTCTTATGAAGCCCCTTACGAAGGAACTGATGAACATCCATTATTTCAACATGGCAATGTCAGTCATATTTGGATTACCAGCAAAAGCATTCTTAATGTGGTAGCCGCCTTGCTTAACCAAAAACCTTGCCATATTTCTTATAATACAACCAAACTCATTGTTGGAAGTCCTCGCCTAGAGTTATTGGCTAAGGATATTTTTGCTGGGGAACGTGAAGTGATAGGTCTAGCAGAACCAACCAACCAAGCACTACTAAATTACTTTGATAGCTACTTTGATAGCTACTTTGATAATAGGGGCAGATGAAGTTAGAGCAGGTTGAATTAGGCAAGCCCTTGCAAGATATAGTGCACAGCATGGCAGATAAGCCCGGCATTTACATCTTCTGCAATGAGGACAAAATACTCTATGTAGGCAAAGCCCGTAATCTACGCAAACGCGTCTCAAGTTATATGAAGGATGAACGACTGGATAATAAGTCCCGTCTGATGATGGCAAATGCTAATCGCCTCAAATGGGTAATTACCGCCAGCAATAAAGAAGCACTATTGCTTGAATATAACTTCATCAAAAAGCACAAGCCACCCTACAATATTTTGTTGCGTGATGATAAGTCCTACCCATTCGTTTATCTATCTAACAACCATGACTTTCCACTACTATCAATGCATCGTGGGCCACAGAAAAAGAAAGGCAAATATTATGGACCCTATCCCAATGCTGGAGCAGTGCATCGCAGTATTTCCGAATTGCAAAAGATCTTTCAAATCCGCTCCTGTAGTGATAGTTTTTTCTCCAACAGAGTGCGTCCATGTTTACAACACCAAATAGGTCGCTGCACCGCACCTTGTGTTGATGCAATTAGTCAGGAGGACTATGCCAAGAATGTCAATTTTGTAGCGGACTTTTTATCTGGTAAAGATGGTAAAGTCCTGCGTGAACTCACCAAAGCTATGCAACAAGCATCCAATGATATGAAGTTTGAGGAGGCAGCAGCCCTCCGTGATAAAGTCCAAGCCATGCGTAACCTCAGCGAAAAACAATATGTTACTCGTTCTTTAGGTGACTTAGATGCTTTGGCTGTTTATAGCCATGGCAATAGTGCTTGTGTTTATGTGGTGAAAGTGCGCAAGGGCAATATTGGTGATAGCCAGCATTTCTTTTTTCGTGCCCCAGCTTTTAATGACGAAGATACTCTATTAGAGTCCTTCATCAACTATTACTATTTGAGTTCCAATGTCACCTTACCCTCTGAGATAATCACATCCCAACCTTTGAAGCAAGAAGTGTTTGATGATTTAGAGGAACACTATGGACGCAAAATCCACTACAAACACCAAGTGCGTGGTGATCGCCGTCGTTGGCTAAACATGGCTTATGAAAGCTGCAAGTCATTATTGGTGAGCCATCTCAATGATAGTTACCGCTTGCAGGAAGAACTAGACGAACTCGGCAGGAAGTTCTCTTTAGCAGTTAGCCGCATAGAGTGTTTTGATATCAGCCATAGTAGTGGTAGCCAGACCCAAGCATCCTGCGTGGT
>JAAOII010000008.1 GCA_015163845.1 Candidatus Portiera sp. | reverse complement strand
CTTCTCTTTCTCAACTATCATTACTATTTACCAACCTTGTTCCTAGTTAAATCTTATATGCAGTGCATTTATCTCAGTAAATCTTTTTTATGCTTAAAAGATCATGTCTACAAAATAAAAAAATTATACAAGTGCACTTATTATGATTTTGTGGTTAATAACTTGTAGAATTTTAATTTATTATACATTCCCAAAAGCTAAATCTATGACTTACAGGATTTATTTTTTACCAAATATAAAATATTATTTAATTTTTCAAGAGTTTTTCTTAACTATTCTGATTCAGTCGCCGATTCGGTTACCGCTTCAGAAGTCGTTTCAGTTTCTGCCGCAGAAGCATCTTTGTAGATAGGCACGACCCCTTCGATTCTAGCGCCCTTCTTCAATCGCGTCAGTATAACCCCGCGAGCAGTTCTTCCCTGAACAGAAATGCCGCTAACATCCGTCCGCATCAATTGACCGTTCTCTTTAATAATCATTACCTCATCTTGCTCATTTACTGGGCAACAACCAGCGACACCTTTATCATCTGTAGAAAACTTCATAGCCAGCATGCCTTTGCCGCCCCTACCCTTAGCAGAGAACTCGCTAATCAGTGTTCTTTTAGCATAACCAGCATCGGATACTATCAGCAAATGTGAATAACTATTGGCTTTGATTACAGCAATCAACCTTTGCCCCTCGCCAATTCTCATGCCACGCACGCCACGTGCAGCACGGCCTTGAGGTCTAAAGTTTTTCTCGCTAGTTTTAACCGCCAAACCAGCAGAGGAAACCAAAAGTATATCTTCTGTGCCATCACTTTCTAGTGCTTCTATTAATTCTCCTCCATGTAACTCCATGATATTTATGCCATTCTTTCTAACCCGCATAAAGTGATCCATGCTCATTCTCTTGAGTATTCCTTTATCAGTTGCTAAGAGGATAAACTTTTTAGCTGCTACAGATGACTCATCATCTTTCTTCAACAGATAGTTGCTAGGCAAAAGTGATACTATTTTCTCACCATCATTTAGAGGTAAGTAATTAACTATAGGTCTGCCTTTGGCAGTACGACTGGATATCGGTAACTCATGACAATTAAGCCAATGAACCCTACCCCAATTACTAAAACATAAAATTGTGTCATGGGTATTGGCAATTATCATGCGGTCTATATGATCATCTTCTTTTAATCCGCCAGCTGAAATGCCCGAACCGCCTCTTTTTTGTGAGCGGTAATGTTCTTGATACTGTGCCTTTATGTAATTAGCCGCTGATATGGTGATTAGCAAGTCCTCTGACTTAATTAAATCCAAAGTGTTTATGTTACGTTTCACATCAATTATCTGCGAACGTCTCTCATCTCCATACTCTTCATTGACCTGTTCTAACTCTTCGCGAATTAATGCCTTTAATCTGGCTGGACTATGCAGTATTTCAAGAAACTCTTTTATAGAAGCAAGGATTTCTATGTATTGTTGCTTAAGCTTATCTCTTTCCATAGAAGTTAATCGTTGCAACCTTAATTCCAATATTGCCTGTGCCTGTTGCGGTGATAGTTTGTAGGTCTTCGCTTCTTTCTGTAGACCATAACCTTCTGCTAAGCCCTCTGGTTGGCAGTCAACATTATCTGCCCTACTCAAAAGATCAGCAATTAATTTCGCATCCCACTCTTTATCCATTAGTCCTTTTTTAGCATCCGCTACAGTTGGTGATGCCTTTATAAGAGCTATCACTTCTTCCAGATTTGCTGTTGCCAATGCCAGACCTTCTAATATATGCCCTCGGTTGCGAGCTTGTTTGAGTAGATAACGAGTACGTCTAGTTACAACATTGCGGCGATGCTTTAAAAATTCACTTAATATTGACTTAAGAGTCAACCTTCGTGGCTTCCCATCAACTATCGCCACCATGTTAATTGAAATCTTATATTCCAATGCTGTATGCTTAAACAAGTTATTGACTACTACATTGGCAATGGCTCCTTTCTTAAGCTCAATAACTATCCTAATACCTTCTTTGTTGCTTTCATCACGCATATCAGATATGCCTTCAAGTTTTTGGGATCTCACCAAATCAGCAATTCTCTCCAATAAAGTCGCTTTATTAACTTGATAGGGTATCTCTTCTACTACTATGCGGAAACGATCATCTTTCATTTCCTCAATTTCATACTTGGAACGTATGAATACCGCACCTCTGCCCGTTTCATAAGCATTGCGTATATCAGGACTATGATTAATATAAGCCCCAGTAGGAAAATCAGGTGCTGGGATATGTTGCATAAGTTCGCTTATGCTTATGCTAGGGTCGTCAAGTAGTGCTAAGCATCCAACAATAACCTCGGATACATTATGTGGTGGCATTTCCGTAGCCATGCCGACTGCAATGCCTGAAGTCCCGTTTACTAATAGATTGGGAACACTTGCTGGCAGGAAGTCAGGCATGGTCTCGCTCCCATCATAATTGGGGGAGAAATCAACTGTATCTTTACCTAGATCTTCTAAGAAACTATGGGATATTTTAGTTAATCTGATTTCGGTATATCTCATAGCTGCGGCATCATCGCCATCTATGGAACCAAAATTACCTTGCCCATCCACTAGAGGATAGCGTAACGCAAAATCTTGAGCCATCCTAACTATGGCGTCATATACAGCCGAGTCCCCATGCGGATGGTATTTACCTATAACATCGCCAACTATTCTTGCAGATTTTTTATGGGCTTTATTATAGTCATTGTCTAGCTTATGCATAGCATAGAGTATGCGTCTATGCACGGGCTTAAGCCCATCACGAACGTCAGGTAAGGATCGCCCAACTATTACGCTCATTGCATAATCAAGATAAGATTTTTTCATCTCATCTTGTATATCAATGTTTACTATCCCTTTAATTTCTACTTCATCAGTCATAAGCTTCTCAAAAACACTCAGATCTAAGCTATTATTATTCTAATAATATAAGCTTAAGCCATTAATACTCATTAATACCCCCTGCCTCTTCCGTATAAATATTATAACACATCATTTTATCCTCTAGATTCTACTTGCGACAATGCGGTGATATCCCAGCCCTATAATAGGGGAAATGTTGATAATCTGGCCTGTAGCAAAATTTCGTAAAATGTCTTATAATAACTTTATATTAAACTAAAATTAGAGATAACACGAGATAACACTATGCTAAACAATATTATTAAACTACTGGGGATTAATAAAGCGTCTATTGCGTCTATTAAATAAGTGGCTGGAGGACAGCCCCATTTATATATTTTGTCGAGGGGCCGTAAGACCTCGATGAAGCAAGAAGTTTTCAATAATTGAATTATTGGGAATGTCCTACGCCTAATTATTGGGAATGTCATATAAAATAGTAAGGTATGGATAAAACACATATAGACATAACTAAAGGATTGAATATCCCCATAGATGGCAAGCCAGAGCAAAGCATAACTGCAACCAAAGATGTTGAGTTCAATGCTTTATTAGGTAGTGATTATCATGGACTAAAACCTAAACTTGTCGTCCAAGAGGGAGATAAAGTTGATAAAGGGAGCCCTTTATTGGTATCCAAGGCGGATGAGTCAGTGGTTTATACGACTCCAGTATCCGGCAAGGTGGCTGCTATCAATCGTGGGGCTAGACGTGCTTTGGTCTCTGTGGTTATTGCCGCTGATGGTAAGAATAGTCAAGTTAGTTTTAATTCATCAAAGAAATCAGTTGATAAAATTACTCCAGCTGAGGTTGTCGCTGGGCTACAGAAAAGTGGTTTATGGACAGCATTGAGAACTAGACCTTTTAGTAAGGTCCCTCACTCTTCAGTCAAGGCGGATGCTATTTTTATCAATGCTATGGCAAATGATTCTTATGCTGCCAACCCAGAAATTTTCTTCAAAGAAGGGGCTGAAAGTTTTATGCAAAGTTTTATTCTGGGTGCAAGGTACCTAGCAAAAATTGCCGGAAAACAAGTTTTTATATGTTGTCATCCAGACAGCCAATTACTGCAAGCAAACTACTCGGAGAAAAACCTAAGTGTTGCTAGTTTCTCTGGCAAGTATCCGGCTTCCTTGAGTGGAACCCACATGCATTTTTTATATCCAGCTGGTCGCAATGCAAATAATTTTTGGATTAATTATCAAGATGTGACAGCCATAGGGAAATTCTTTAGTGAGGGCGAAATTATGCACCAACGTTTATTCGGTCTGGGAGGACCTTCAGTAGCTAAACCACAACTGCTGTTGAGTTCTTTGGGTGCCAACATTCGCGAACTTACTCAAGGAGAACTCAAGGGTGATAATAACCGATTAATTTCTGGCGGCATAATGAATGGACGTGCTTGCACCGATGAAACAGATAGTTTTTGTGGCAGGTATCACTTACAACTGGCTGCTCTTGATCAAGGTAATCAACGTGAATTCATGGGCTGGTTATCTTGGGGATTAAACAAATTCTCAAACCAAGCAATTTATCTTTCAAGTATCAACCCTAGCAAGTTATTTAATCTGAATACCAGCACCAATGGCAGTGAAAGAGCCATGCTGCCTATGAGTACTTATGAAAAAGTCATGCCAATGAACCTCTTGCCAACTCAACTCTTGCGGTCTTTATTAGTCGGCGATATTGAAATGGCGGAAAAGTTAGGATGCTTAGAACTTGATGAAGAGGATTTATCTTTATGCTCCTTTGTATGTTCAGGGAAGTATGAATATGGTGAAGCACTAAGGCATAACTTAGAAAGAATTGAAAAAGAAAACTGGGATATCTAGATAGATAACAGATAGCATCACTTGATTGGTATGAAAAAATTAATGAAATCACTGGCTCCTTATTTTGAAAAAGGTGGCAAATATGAGAAATACTACCCACTATTCGAAGCGGTAGATACAATCCTATACACGCCAGGTCAGGTCACTAAAAATGCACCTTATGTGCGTGATGGCATTGATATGAAGCGGATAATGATCACTGTGTGGCTATGTGCTTTCCCAGCAATGTTTTGGGGTATGTGGAATATAGGGTACCAAGCCCTCTTCGCCATCAACGAATATCAACTGGCCGCACCTGAGGGTTGGCGTGGTGCTTTGATATCCTCTTGGAGTTCAATGAACCCTGACAGCATTTGGGATTGCTTTGTTTATGGTGGTGCTTATTTTGTCCCCATATACTTTATAGTATTTATTGTGGGTGCTTTCTGGGAAGTGCTATTTGCCGTAGTTAGACGCCATGAAATCAACGAGGGATTTTTCGTAACTTCTATATTATTTGCTTTGACTGCCCCACCAAGCTTACCTCTATGGCAGGCAGCGCTAGGTATAACTTTCGGCATAGTCGTAGGTAAAGAAATTTTTGGTGGAACTGGCAAGAATTTCCTCAACCCAGCACTTACAGGTCGGGCTTTCTTGTTTTTCGCTTACCCAGCACAAATATCAGGTGCATCTGCTTGGACAGCGGTAGATGGCTTTAGTGGTGCAACTGCTTTAGGATTGGCTGCTCAAGGTGGTGTGGATGCGATTTTAGAACAAAACATTACTTGGTTTGATGCCTTTTTTGGATTCATTCAGGGCTCAAGCGGCGAAGTATCTACTTTTATGATATTCATTGGTGGGATTTTCTTATTATGGACTGGTATTGCTTCTTGGCGTATAATGGCGGGGACTCTATTGGGGCTGGTCGCAACTGCCTATCTACTCAATCTAATTGGTTCAACCACTAATCCAATGTTTAGCATTCCTTTCTACTGGCACTTGGTTTTAGGTGGTTTCGCTTTTGGTATGGTTTTTATGGCTACAGATCCTGTTTCAGCATCCATGACTAATAAGGGACGGTGGATTTTTGGATTTTTAATCGGTTTTATGACAGTATTGATCCGTTGCATAAACCCCGTTTATCCAGAAGGGGTTATGTTAGCAATATTATTTGCCAATATTTTTGCTCCACTAATTGACTATTTTGTGGTGGAGTCCAATGTCAAACGACGTGCTGCCACGGCGGCTAAAATTCACAAACGAGTCCTCTGATATCTCAGTGACTATGGTTATATCTGCCAAGAAAGTGACAAAATTTTATATAACGATCTATATGCAGACCTATAGATCTATGCTTCCATATATTTTAGGTGTTTTAGCTATTTTGTCTCTCGGTATGTCACAACCAGCTAATGCGGATGAGGACAATACTATACATACGAGTAGATTAAAAGGAAGTTTTGGCTTATTATTATCTGTGACACCTCTTTTTGGCGAGTATTTGCAATATACTCACGCCGACCTACTCCAACATGAACCAACTAGTGAATCTGGCTATGGCTTTACTTTGGACTTTGCCGATGACCGTGGTAATGCTCTTGCCCTGGACTATTACTCCATATATGAAGAATCTAGCAGAAGTGACGTAGGAACCAATCTTGGATATTTTGAATCCTTGAGTTTAAGTGGTCCTCTGTTAGGTTACCGTCATCACTATCCCATGGGCATGTATTTAGGGCTGGGGTTTTGGTATCCTGATACTCTAGTCAAAAAGACCCGTGATCTATCACTTGCATATAAACCAGAGTTATTAAGTGTTTTAATGCTAGGTATGAACCGTGTTACGAGGTCGGGCTTTACTGTCGGGCTCCACTTAATTCATTCGTTACCTACCACTTTGGAGGTTAACAGAGACAAAAACAATTTTGCTCAACTTGCTCAAAATGGGCTTGTAGAAAATAATGGTGAACTCAAAGGACTGCAAGTTACTTCTCTAGCTTTTAAGCTAGGTTATTCTTGGTAGAAATAATTCCATCCATTCCACCCTTCCACCCATTCCAAAATATCCAAAATATCCAAAATATATAGTGCGCGAAATATGAGCAATATACAGCGTGAGCAATATATAGTATGAACAATTCAAGTAACTTGCCATTAGATTTGCCAGGCAATTTATCTATAGGACATGGTTATGACCTGCATGCTCTAATTGATGGGGATGGCTTCATGCTTGGAGGAGTTACTATTCCTTGTGACAAAAAAGTTGTTGCCCATTCTGATGGAGACGTTTTGCTACACGCTATTTGTGATGCTTTATTGGGGGCTGCAGGACTAGGTGACTTGGGCGAACACTTCCCAGATACAGATGATAAATGGCTCAATATCTCTGGTGAAAAACTAGTAACCTTGACTCTGCAGAAAATAAAACAATGCAACTATAAAGTGGCAAACCTTGATAGCACTGTGATTTTAGAAAGTCCTAAACTAAGCCCCTATAAGTTACAGATGCGCGACAATATAGCCGCATTGTTAGAGGTTAGCAAGAGTTCTATCAATGTCAAAGCTACTTGTAATGAGGGCATGGACGCCATAGGTAGCAACCTAGCCATAGCAGCCCATTGTGTGTGCTTGCTATCTTCTACTAGTTAAAATGTTCTATAATATAGATATTATGCCAAGTATTGTATTTCTTGAATATCTGCTAGCATATCAAAATACAATTTATCTGATAATAAGTAAAGCCATACAGCAATAGACACTGGAATGAATATAGCTCTTCCCCTTCAAACGATCACTGAGTTTGAGACCTATCTTATATACTACTTAGTCGTTGGTGGAGTTTTCGCTATATTCTTCGTCTTTATAGTAGTAAATCTTATTGATGAGCATGCGCGAGCCGCTAGTGTTGGTTTCAGAATTATAATCTTCCCAGCATCTATGCTATTATGGCCTCTGGTGATGCCAATATGCTTAGCAAAGCTATTTATTGCCCCCCGTATAGCCATCCAAAAACGCCAAAAACAAGGATCCAAGAGTCGACCATCTTCTAAAGAAAAAATTAGTAAGTCCATTAGAATAGCAACAGATAAGCCAAGTAAGACCTCGAAAAAAGTTAGCAAGGTAGCTGCCAAACCAGCAATTAAAAAAGCTAAGCCAGTTCCAAAAAAGAAGAGCCCAAATAAATGAAATATTGGCATCGCAGGATTCACCTCGTCGTCTGGATAATTATTACGTTATTACTTGGCGTTGCTTTCATAATGTTTGTGGGTATAATTAATAATAATAACCTACAGAACTCTATCAATGGTACTAATGACTTGACTAATTTCACCCAATGGGAAACAGAGTTGGATAGCATCAAAGAAGAAGAGGAAGAAGAGGAGGAGGAAGAGCAAGAGAAATGAGCGCGGATTATCAAGCAGTTCAGTGGAACAAACTCAAAAAGGTCTATGATTTATTTATCATAATCGGTCTAATAGTTTACCTAGGTATATTCGTAAGCATTTCCTTACTCAACTATGATCAGCCACAAGCAATCAGCCCCGTGATTATTCTCATAAGAGCATTGGGTAGTTGTGCTTTCCTGATGTTGCATATCATATTAATCATTGGACCTTTAGCAAGATTATCTTCAATTTTCAAACCACTTTTATATAACAGACGCCATTTTGGAGTGTCTATGTGCATTGTCGCCACAGCTCATATAGGCCTAGTATTAATTTGGTATTATGGCTATGGGGTAATCTCACCTTTATATGCTCTTTTTATTAGCAATCCCAATTATGAGAGTTTTGCCCGCTTCCCCTTTGAACTATATGGAGCCGCTGCTTATCTAATCATCTTGCTTATGGCATTAACCAGCCATGATTTTTGGCTGAAGTTATTTAGCGCTCCTGTGTGGAAAATCTTACATATGCTTGTTTATCTAGCCTATGGCTTGCTGGTTATTCATGTTTTAACTGGTTTCATTCAAACCGAAGGTAGTTTATCCAATTTATATCTACTCGCAACCGCAGTAATAATAGTTGTTAGTTTGCATTTAACTTCTGCCTTTAGAGAATGGCAAAGGGATAAAAGAAATACTGATGATGGAGAATGGGTTAAGCTTTGTCCTGCAAGAAGCATAACTAATGAACATGGCAAGGGCTTCACTCTAAAGAATGGCGACAAAATAGCTGTCTTTCGCTATGATAATAACAAAATTGTTGCTGTGGCAAATGCTTGTGCTCATCAAAATGGTCCCTTGTGCGAAGGCCGAGTAGTGAATGGCAATATTGTCTGCCCTTGGCATGGCTACGAGTATATCCCCACTACTGGACGTTCACCCTCTCCCTTTACTGAGAAGCTAGCCACCTATAAAGTTAGAATTAAAAATCGGACTATTCAGGTTAACCAAAAACCTAATCCTCCAGGAACTCCTACTAAGGCAGCAATCATAAGATGAAGTTTTTCAAGAAAAATCCCTCTAAGAAAAAGAGTAATGATGATTTCTTTATAGGTTACAAAGAAATGCCTAATAAAGATCGGCGCTTCTTACTTGCAACCATACCTTTAGCTATTGCTGCCGTTGGTGGCTTGGCAACACTTATAGCCAATAACCAAAGAAAACCAGATGCCGCGGTCTGGGGACAACGCGCAGTAACTCTTCAAGGAAAATTGGTGAAAGAACCATATCCTTATTTGATGATTCCCAATCGTTACTCATCAGTCGGCTATGATACTTTATTCTTAGTTGCTATAGGAAAACATGGGGCGCACAAGATGGTTAGCGACTTGAATGCAGAGAATGTAAAAGTTACTGGAAAAATACTCAGTCGCTATGACACAAGATATAACTACCTTGCAGAAATATCCGACATTATTGGTGTGCGTGGCAAGTTACCAGTAGCTATAAATCCTCCTCGTGATTTAGGAACTTATAGGATACGCGGGCGAATCATAGATAGTAAATGCCACTTTGGCGTTATGCAACCCTCAGTTGGTATGACTCATAAATCTTGCGCTTCTCTATGTTTGCGCGGCGGTATTCCAGCAATCTTTGCGCCACAATCCACTCAGCTCAACCGTCTCATCCTAGTCCGCAATGCAGATGCGTTAGATAACTCACCCGACAGAAATATTTATTCTCCACAAGATATCAAACCTTTATTGCCTTATGCTTTGGACTTGATTGAAGCAGAAGGACAACTTACCTTAGTTAATAACTATTACGAATTCGCCATTGACCCAGCAAGCATAGACGTCATCGCCAGTTGCTAAACGACACCTAATAATCTCAAAATCTTATGAAATTAAAGTATAATAATCTTATGAAAACTACCTATCAAATTACATCACTACAGTTGCGACTAAAGGTCCTGCTGCCATTGATGCTCTCTGCACTATTACTCTTCTCTAGTAATCTATATGCTGCTGATGGAGCATTTCCAGATCCTGTTACAGCTAATGATATTATCGTCAGTGGCAACAAAAGAAGTAAAGAATCTTTTATCAAAAAATTAGTAATCCAATGTGCTAAACAAGGTAAAAATACTGTTTTTATTAAGCAATGTCTGGAAGGAAGACAGCTATTCAAGAACATTGAAATATCGGTTAATGATAATAGCAAATTGGATGTAAAACTGGAAGATAAAATCACTTGGATAGTATTCCCAATAATAGCATCAGGGGGTGAAAACGAGGAAAGTGCCACTGGTCTTATCTTAGCCGATATTAATACGGGAGGACGTGGTGACTTGACATTACTCAAATATGAACATCAGGAACCAAGTGGACGCGACTCTTATGAGATTACTTATGGTCTCCTCAATCTAGGAGATAATTTGGATGAAAGTTCAATTCTACGCCTTGGTCAAGTAGCAACTGAATACCAGCAATTCTCAGGCACAAATTTGATCTATGGCACTACTGAGGAAAGTTCTCTTTTTGAAGTGTCATATTCACGCCCAGAAGATCAATTTATCCGACTGGATTATTCCCTTGGTTACTCCTCAACAAAATTTAATGAAAATTATATAATAACCACTCCAGGAAATCCCAAAGTGCGAGAGGATAACCCGGATGCTACAGCGAATGAAATAGTTACCTATACTAAAGGGACTTTAGGCATTGGTTATAGCCTAGCAGTAGGGGCACCTAAGGAGTACTATAACAGTGGTATTGAATTTTCCCAGAAACTAGAAGGTGATTTCTATGACTTTAGCAATGATGATAGGGATGAGCAAGGATCTGCTGATAGAGATAAAGAGACACCTAATGAAAATGATATTAAACTCTCAACTTCTTTCTCCTTAGGAGTTCCATCTGTAAGAAATCAAGCATTCCTGCTATACCTAAAGCATGAAATCAGACAACAAGATAATGCTTTTGGGAGTTATAAAATCGGCGCTCAAATAGGATCTCGTGGTATTCCAAATTCAGGTCTGTGGGGCAAAGAATATGCTGTTTTGGGTATGGAATATCAAATGCCTGTGCTACAAAGAAAGAAATTTATTTGGACTTTTGCTCCTTTCATTGATCTAGGTAATATGAACGGTATCCCAAACACCAATTCAGCAGCTAATTTACCTGATAATATATCTTGGAGTGCTGGCGGACTAGCAACCTATTTCTATTTTGGCGATGTGTTTTTTCCAGCAATAGGCATAGCTTTTGCTCAAAATAACAATTTCTATACTGAAGGGACTGTTAATGTTCTTATAGGCCGATCTTTCTAATAATCATTTAATATTGGGGGTATAATAGATATTATGCAATTATCTAATAACTCTTTACGCTATGGTTTGGTGACTAAGACCTTTCATTGGACAATGTTTGCTCTGATAGTATTTTTACTACTCATGGGACCCCTCTCTTACTATTTCCCGCGTGACAGTGCAGAGAAATTCTTTGTCACCTGGCTACATCAGTCAATAGGCCTGACGGTCTTCATGCTGGTGATCCTTCGGTTCATCTGGAAGTTTATTAACCCAAAACCAGATTATCCTATTGCCATGCCAAATTGGCAGAAGCGTGTTTCCTCTGTAGTGCATTATCTATTATATGCAGCCATATTATTGCAACCGATTGCTGGAATGATAATGGTGAGGTCAAAGGGGCGTGATATTAACTTTTTTAATATTTTCAGCATTCCAGGTTTCCCAGAACCCAATGAAACATTAAATGAAATTGCTCGGTTCCTGCATCAAGAAGTTTTTGGGAAAGCTTTGCTGATTTTTGTAATCGTTCATGTCTTATCTGCCTTATATAATTTCTTCATAGTCAAAGACAATATTCTGCAGAAAATGGGCTGGGGAGCATAAACCAGATAGATAAATATCCCGGGGATTAATAAACGAGGGGATATGCCAATATGCTGATCTGCTGATATATTTCGCAACTAAACCATTACACCATCCCTGTCAGACAAAAGAATCTAACTGACGTTATAGACGTTATATAAGTCCCTAAATTAAATCTTCTTTAGAGGGATCTTTGTCACTGACTTTGCTAGGTTCTTCATAGGCAGCTATTTGCAGGTCTTCGCTGAACTTGCCTAAGGTTTTGCCTTTGCCACCACGATTGGCCTTATACTTCCTCATTGCCGTTGCATTCAACACTAAGGTCTCACCTTTATCTATGATGGCTAGTTTAGTTTTATCATCTAAAATTAGCAGTTGTTTGATGCTATCCTTGGGGTAAGCAGGGTTCATAAATCTTATGCCTTTACCCTTGTTCATCTGTGGGATACCAGCAGCTGGTAGAATTAACAAACGTTTAGCCACAGTTAAACAACAAATAGAATATTTGGCACTATTCTCTATGATGTCTGCTGGTGCTACAATTGGTGTTACCACGCCAGCCCCACTTTTAATATTCATTACTTGCTTGCCGCGTTTACGGTTCATTGCGAGGAGTTCTTGTTGCTTGATGATAAAACCATTGCCTTCACGAGAGACCAACAATAAGTTATCCTCTTCCTTGACTAATAACCCTGCCTGTATCTCCGACCCATCAACTAAATCCAAACGACTGGATAGAGGGTCGCCCAGTCCGCGAGCTGAGGGCAAGCTCAGTGCTGGCAAGCTATAGGCACGTCCATGATTATCAAAGAACACTGCTGCCTGATTGTTAAATCCATGCCATGAGCATAGGAAGCCATCTCCATCACGGTAGGAGAAGGATGTTGGATCAACTTCTTGTCCTTTTGTATTGACTTTGGCTTTGGCGAGACGCACCCAGCCCTTGCGTGATAAGACCAAAGTGACCGCCTCCTTACTTACTAGCTGTGCCTCATTAAATGTTTCGGCGACAGTGACATCTGAGCCATCTTCCAAGACCCTTGTGCGTCTAACATCGCCATATTCTTCTTTGATTTTCAGGAACTCTTTCCTGATTAAGTCGGTGAGTGCATCTTTGGACTTTATCGTCTTTTGTAGATAATATTTTTTGTCGGTTAGATCCTCTTCCTCACCACGGACCTTCTTTTCCTCAAGCTTGGCTAAATGCCTTAACTTTGTCTCTAATATTGCTTCTGCCTGAATTTCACTGAGTTTGAACTTTTTGATTAACTTCGGCTTTGGTTCATCTTCTTGGCGGATGATCCGAATAACTTCATCCAAGTCCAAAAATATTTTCAGTAAGCCCTCTAATATGTGCAGACGTGCCTCTACCTTAGCCAAGTTATTCTGCAGGCGTTTGAGAACCCAGTCACGCCGATATTCCAGCCAATGATGTAATAACTCATTTAGGGGCCATATACGTGGCTTTCCTTCAATGCTTATGGCATTGATGTTGATTCTGATACTCTTTTCCAAGTCAGTAGCTGCGAAAAGATGCGCCATTAATCTTTCCCTGTCTGTGCCCTTGCGGGTCTCTAAAACAAGGCGGACAGGATTCTCATTATCAGATTCATCCCTCAAACTTGCTAGCATGGGGACTTTTTTATTTTGCATTTGCTGCTGAATTTGTTCGACTATTCTATGAGTTGATGTCTGCGGCGGTAATTCATCAATTACAATGCCCTTGCTAGTTTTATCTTGAAGGTTATAGTGGCAACGAACTTTGATATTGCCAACACCTTTAGTATAGGCATCTTCTATGTCTTGCCGCGGACTTATAATACTTCCGCCACTGGCAAAGTCGGGAGCCACCACCTTAGTCATTAATTTCTTTACTGCTCGGCTCCTGCCACGTAAGAGTTCTTCCTCGGAGGTGTCCTGATTAATGTAACTGCTCAATTCAGGTTTCTTCAGTAACAACAAGCAGGCATCCATAATTTCCGTGAGATTATGCGATGGAATCTCAGTAGTCATACCGACCGCAATACCTGTGGATCCATTTAAAATTACATTCGGCACCTGCACTGGCAAGATGCTCGGCTCATCCATGGTGCCATCAAAATTTGGCTGCCACTTAGTAGTATCGCGATTGAGTTCTGTCAGCAAAAGCTGTGAATAAGGAGTTAAGCGTGCTTCAGTATATCTCATTGCAGCAAACGACTTAGCATCATCGACAGAGCCCCAGTTGCCTTGCCCATCAACCAAACAATAACGCGTGGCAAAACTCTGTGCCATCAGCACCATTGCTTCGTAACAAGCACTGTCACCATGAGGATGAAACTTACCTATGACATCGCCAATAGTTCTTGCCGACTTTTTATATTTGGCACCACTTCTCAAACCAAGTTCAGACATCGCATAGACAATTCTTCTTTGCACTGGCTTGAGCCCATCTGCAAGTTGTGGCAGTGCCCTATCCAAGATGACATACATTGAATAATTGAGATAGGCCTTCTCAACATACTCATCCAGAGGTCTTATCTCAATTTTACGCGGGGGCTTAGATAGCTTAGCTGCTAGGGTTGGAGGCATCTTTTTGCTCTTATCTGAGGTGGGTGAAGTTGACGAGGTGCGTGGTGGTTTAGATGTCGTTTTAGGCATTGACTTATCTATTAATTATAGTAATATTTATTGAAGTGCTTTTTTATAAGAGGTAACTTGTGCAGAGATTTTATCTTGTATGCTTGTCAATGATTCTCCATTATTAGTGGAGTCCATTAGTTCGCTTAGTAAGGCACTGCCAACCACAACTGCCTGACCTAACTCGCCAAATTGCTTTACCTGTTCTGCATTGCGTATGCCAAAACCAATGGCAACTGGCAAGGGAGGATTAAGTTCTTTTAGATGCTTAGCAACTTTACCCAGGTCTGGGGTGGCTGAACCGGTTGTGCCAGTAACTGAAACATAATATAGGAACCCTTTGGCATTGGCGACAATTTTCTTTAATCTATCTGCATCTGTAGTCGGTGTGATTAGGTGAATCAAGTGCAGGTCATCTGGTAAATGATCAGTTAATTCCTGCTCCTCTTCAGGTGGTAAATCAACTAGGATCAACCCGTCTACTCCACTATCAGCTGCGGCTTTGGCAAATTTTTGTGGACCATAATGAAATATGGGATTATAGTAGCCCATTAATAGTAAGGGAGTGTCGGGGTTTGTTTGACGAAAGGACTTTGCCATATCTAATACCTTTTCAGTGTTTATGCCGTTTTCTAAAGCAATCTTTGATGCTTTTCTAATGGTCTCGCCATCGGCTGAAGCATCACTAAAAGGAATGCCTATTTCAACTAGGTCCGCTCCCCAACTCGGGAGTTTATTAATTATTTCACTGCTGGTTGCGAGATCTGGATAGCCCCCAGTCATAAAGCATATTAGACGCGATTTATCCGCATTACTATCACTATTATAAGAAAAAGTGCCTTGATGACTGGCAAATAATCGCTCTATGCGGCTAGTCGCAGTCATAAAGTAATCAATTATTTATAGGTGGTTTAAGCTATTGATTATTATCTAACCGCCAATTACATCTTAGCGGCGGCGGCCTCTGCTTCATCTATGCCACCAATCATATAGAATGCCTGCTCGGGTAAATGGTCATAGTCACCATTGAGAATTCCTTGGAATCCTTTGATGGTATCTTTTAATGAAACATATTTACCTGGAGAGTTGGTGAATATCTCAGCAACGAAAAATGGCTGAGAAAGAAATTTTTCAACTTTACGAGCACGTGACACAGCTTGTTTGTCTTCTTCCGACAACTCATCCATACCCAATATCGCAATAATATCCTTGAGCTCTTTATATCTCTGTAATACATTCTGCACACCACGGGCAGTATCATAATGTTCTTGCCCGATTATCTGTGGATCCAACTGACGACTCGTAGAGTCCAGTGGCGATACAGCAGGATAAATTCCCAATTCAGCTATCTGCCTTGATAAGACCACAGTCGCATCCAAGTGAGCAAAAGTAGTCGCTGGAGAAGGATCAGTTAAATCATCGGCTGGGACATAAATTGCCTGCACCGAAGTAATAGACCCGGTCTTGGTAGAAGTAATCCTTTCTTGTAATTGCCCCATTTCCTCAGCTAGAGTTGGCTGATAGCCCACTGCTGAAGGCATGCGTCCTAACAAAGCCGAAACCTCAGTCCCTGCCAAAGTATAACGATAGATATTATCAACAAACAACAGAACATCTCTGCCATCGTCACGAAATTTCTCCGCCATAGTAAGACCAGTCAAAGCAACTCTAAGACGGTTGCCGGGGGGCTCGTTCATCTGCCCGTATACCAAAGATACTTTATCCAATACATTGGATTCTTTCATCTCATGGTAGAAATCATTACCTTCGCGAGTTCTTTCGCCCACACCAGCAAATACAGAATAGCCACTATGTTCTATAGCTATGTTACGGATTAGCTCCAACATATTTACTGTTTTACCAACACCAGCACCGCCAAATAGCCCAACCTTACCACCTTTAGCAAATGGAGCTATCAAGTCAATTACCTTGATACCTGTCTCCAACAATTCAGTTGCTGGCTTTTGGTCTTCATAACTTGGGGGTTTGCGATGAATTGGCATCCTCGTTTTCTCGCCAATAGCGCCCGCCTCATCAATGGGTTCGCCAAGGACATTCATAATCCTGCCTAAGGTCTCTTCACCAACTGGCACGTTTATAGGTGCCCCAGTGTTTTCAACTTCCAAGCCGCGGCTTAGTCCTTCCGTTACGCCCATTGCAATGGTGCGCACATTTCTATCGCCCAACTGCTGCTGCACTTCAAGGGTAATACCCTTCTCCTTGACTTTCAGTGCATCATACACCCTGGGAATATCGCCTTTCGCGAATTCCACATCAATAACCGCCCCTATAATCTGAGTAATCTGTCCAGTTTCCATAATAAATTGTTACAAAGTTTTCTAAGTATTTATATTATAAACTATTCCCAGCATTTTCTTATAATATTTTTCATACAGAAGATGAATAAGTTTATAAAAGAATAGTTTATAATTAAGTTATTCTATAACTATTATCCAACTATGCTAGGTAAATCATCCCCAACACCCGACACTCTTCATAAAGTTATAGTAGGAGATAGTAGAGTCATGCCAGAACTAGAAGATCAGTCAGTAAGCCTAGTTGTTACATCCCCTCCCTATTGGCAACTTAAAGATTATGGCGAAGAAAAGCAAATAGGATTCCATCAGACATACGAAGAGTATATTAATGACTTAAATCTAGTATGGAAAGAATGCTATAGAGTTCTTCAAGATGGATGTCGTATGTGCATAAATATAGGAGATCAATTTGCAAGAGCAAAATATTATGGCCGATATAAGGTAATACCTATACGCACAGAGATCATAAAGTTTTGTGAAATAATGGGGTTTGACTATATGGGAGCGATTATATGGCAAAAAGCCACTACGATGAATACTAGTGGGGGGGCATCATTGATGGGCAGTTATCCTCATCCACGCAATGGTATGATAACACTGGATTATGAATTCATCTTACTATTCAAAAAACCAGGGGATGCACCCATGCCTAGCAAAGAGATTAAAGAATCTTCAGCTATGACAAAAGAGGAATGGCGGAAATGGTTCGTCGGACACTGGAATTTTGCTGGTGCCCGACAAAAAGAACATTTAGCTGCTTTCCCAGAAGAATTACCTTACCGCCTTATAAAGATGTTCTCGTTTGTGCATGAGACAGTATTAGATCCTTTTATGGGTAGCGGCACCACTGCTGCGGTCGCTCAGAAAACTAAACGTAAATCAATTGGCTATGAAATAAATAACCAGTTCATACCGATCATACAGAAAAGGGTAAGTGGTGATCTGGCAGAAAATAGTACAGCTGGTGTAGTAGTCACAAAAAGAAAGTCCACACACTACGATAGAAAGGGATTATTGGCTTCTCTACCTTATAGATTTAAGGATACTAAGAAAATAGATAAAAAAGTTGATCCGCGAGAAATTACCTTTGGGTCGAAAATTAATATGCAAAAAACGGGAACATAATATGGCAAAAGAATGGATACTTAACTCGGTAATGAACCGCTTTCAACTCAACTTTAAAAGAAATGTTGGAGCAACATCCGAAAGCATACGAAACTGTTCTCCTGAATCTAGGGCAGAGTGGCAAAAATATTACTATAAAGAAGTTCGCGATGAGCAGCATATAACAGACCTTGGTAAGAGATTATTTGAAAAAATTACTGGAACTATAGCTCAAGAAGTTAAAGAAATTACCGAAGAAGATTGTATAAAGTATATGCATGAACTGGTAATCAACAGGACTTTTGATGGATATATGAGAGAAATAGATGCCATCTATGGAGAATTGCAAGCCCTGGTGAAAACTGAAATTGAGGAAGCACCTGATGAATGGGATAGAAAATATAATGTGGATTTCTTTATCAAAATCAAAGAAAAATTTATCGGGTTACAAGTTAAGCCAGTTAATTCTGGAATCCAACTACCTCAGATATATAAGGAGTATGCCTTACAAAAAAAATCGCATGATGTCTTTACCGAAAAATATGGCGGTAAGGTTTTTTACATATTTTCTGAAAAAATAGCAGATAAAAAATCAATCATTAACATCGAAGTAGTTGATGAAATCAAAGCTGAGATTAAAAGATTATCTTAGACACCTACAATAGAAGCAATTAATATTAAGCATTTAATGCTTGATAGATGCTTGTAGATTGGGGTTTTTGCCAAAATCTTGCGAGGTTGCGATGATTTTAGGTGTAGCTGGGGGAGATTTTTCTTTTGTATATTAGCCAGAGGATGCCGACTAGTATGCAGCACATGCCCATAAGGTTGAATACTAGATAGATATCACCTCCAAAAGTATAGAGTAAGGTAACCAAGAGGGCGGCGGTAACCATGAAGACGGCGTTCATGATGTTATTGGCTTGCTATTGTGAGGTAAATGGGTTAAAATAAAAAAACTGGAGCAGTGTTAATATCGGAACACTACTCCAGAGAACTTAGAGTTTAATGAAACCCGCTGTTCTTTTCCATTACACGTTAAAATTAAAACTGGAGCAATGACAATTTTGAAACACTACTCCAGAGGAATTAGAGTTAAATGAAACTCGTCATCCTTTTACATAAATCAAAAAACTGGAGCAGTGTTGATTTCGGAACACTACTCCAGAGGACTTAGGGTTAAATGAAACTCGTCATCCTTTTACATAAATCAAAAAACTGGAGCAGTGTT